>NZ_JBLYZK010000075.1:0-1040 GCF_048551395.1 Acinetobacter sp. TY1 | reverse complement strand
GGCTTTGTTGCACAAAGATTTAAAAGATAACACTCTGCTCATTTGAACAGAATTCAAGTGACAACTTGGGTATGAGGACGACCTAATTCTGTAAATTTGTTCAATACGGCTATGCGTGCATGAATCTCATTCACCTGACTAGAAAAACTCCTTGCTGTTAATTTATCACCTAATAGTTTGATGCAATGCATCTTGGTTTCAACTAAACTTCGACGATGATAACCAGACCATTTTTTCCAAAGCGTTCTTCCTAAACGTTTAACTGTTTTCAGTAACTCATTCCGCTCTAAAGATCTCAATTTCTGATCTTTCCATGGTTTTGCATTTTTTCTTGGCGGAATGAGCGCATGTGCATCTCGATCTAGAATGACTTGTCTGCAGTGCTTCGTGTCATAAGCACCATCGGTATAGACCGAATCAATTCGTTCATCTAAGGGAATTTGAGCAAGTAAATCACCGAGTACTTGCGAATCGCTCACATTATTTGTAGTAAGCTGCACTGCACGTATTTGCAAGGTTTCAGCATCGATGCCAATATGAAGCTTACGCCATTGGCGACGATATTCAGGTCCATGTTTCTTACGTTTCCACTCACCTTCACCTAGAAACTTTAAGCCAGTTGAGTCGACGAGTAGATGTAGCCCATCACTACTTTTTTGATAGCTAATCGCAATATCAATATGTTTTTGTCTTCGACAAAGCGTACTGTAATCTGGTGCGGTCCAATTTAATCCACAAAGTTTAATCAGACTTTGAACAAAACCTGTGACCATGCGTAAAGAGAGTCTAAATAAAGATTTGATCATTAAACAGCATTGAATAGCCGTATCGGAGTAAGTTTGATTTCGACCTTGCTTGTTTTGTGGTTGTGCATACCACTGAGTGTTTGGATCAAACCAAATGGAAATGTTGCCCCGATTAATGAGAGCACGATTATAGGAAGACCAGTTGGTTGTACGATAAGTTTTAGGAGTAGGTTTATTCATTTTGAAATTATAGGACTGAATAAACCTTATAGGCTAGGTTTGTGCAACAAAGCC
>NZ_JBLYZK010000074.1:0-1188 GCF_048551395.1 Acinetobacter sp. TY1 | reverse complement strand
ATTTTGTGTGTAGGCTTCTTCATTTGAAAATTATATCGCTGAAAAAGCCTTTACAGATAGGTTTGTGCAACAAAGCCGTTGTAAATTAAAACATCTATTTTATTATCATTTATGATGTCTTTTATTTGATGAACTGAAGTCTCACTAGATGATAGGTCAGCTTCAATCCAATTTAGATTAGCCATGCTAATAGGAATGGAACGAGAAATCCCATAAATAACATCATGTGACTCAGGTATTGATTGAATAATTGCCTTACCTAGCCCTTTACTAACACCATAGATTAAAAAGTTCTTACTCAAATTACTCATAAATTATCATCAATGTTTATAATGCTTTAACTATAAAACCTAATCTTAGCTTGAGGTCAAGTTTCTATTTAACCTAACTACCATAGATAACAAATTTAGAAAAATAGTAAAAATGAGAGCCTAAACCCCCATTTTTGAGTTTACATTTTGCTTAAAACTTCTTCTATTATGTGAAGTAGCTTTTTAATTATCTTATCTACGATAAATAGAAATTAAGTATTCACATAGAATTTAAAACCATTTTAGTGACTTAGAATTTATAAGTTGCACCTACAAACACTTTTTGACGTTCAACTAAATAACTATCTGATCCATTTGATAGTTTTTTGTCAAATAAGTTAATGAAACCGCCACGGACTATCAACTTATCGTTTACCTTATAGTTACTTGCCAAATTCACAATCGTATGGGGTTTTTGCATAGATGAAGTTGTTGTCGTTTCTGTTAAATATTGCTTACCTAAATATTGAGCAGACAAATCAATATTTAGTGGATCTGTAGGTTGCCAATTTAGTGAAGAGTTTATGATTAACTTTGAAGTTGTTAATAGAGTATTTCCTGTATCTTCATTTTTTGCTTTTAAAAAATAAGTTGCATTATTGTTCAATTTTAGATTTTCTAAAATTGGAAGGTTTACAACCATTTCAAAACCACGAGTTACAGCGCTTTGAATATTTTCATTACGTGTAAACCAAACACCGTTTCTAACACCTAAAGGAGAATAGTCAATTTTGTTTTTAAAATCTGTATTAAAAAATGTCAAACCGATATCTGTCCCTAAACCTGTATAATTAATACCAATGATGTGTGCTGAAAAAACAGGAGGTTTTAACTTGGTAAACTAAACACACTCATCAGGAGTTTACCATGAGCAAGA
>NZ_JBLYZK010000073.1:0-1223 GCF_048551395.1 Acinetobacter sp. TY1 | reverse complement strand
GGGTCTTTCGCCGTTGCAGTCACTTCTTGACCATTCGTTAAGTTGCCTGGGTTCGGTACTGTCCAATCACCTTTTGAATCTGCAACAGTGGTTACTGTCGTGCCATCTGGGAATTTAACTGTAACGTCTGCACCTGGCTCAGTTGTACCCGTGATCGGATCTTTTGGATTGATCGGGGTGATGTCGATTGTCGGCGCAATACCATCTACTGGTTCTTTCGCTGTGCCTTCGTTACCTGCTGGGTCTTTCGCCGTTGCAGTCACTTCTTGACCATTCGTTAAGTTGCCTGGGTTCGGTACGGTCCAATCACCTTTTGAGTCTGCAACAGTGGTTACTGTCGTGCCATCTGGGAATTTAACTGTAACGTCTGCACCTGGCTCAGTTGTACCCGTGATCGGATCTTTTGGATTGATCGGGGTGATGTCGATAACAGGACCTACACCATCGTTCACCATCTCCTTACCGATTAGTGAAATATTACCAGCCTTATCTTCAGAAATAGCTGTTACATCATCGCCTTCTTTTAAATTACCAGGATTTGGTACTGACCAATGACCTGTGCTATCAGCTTGTACAAGAACGGTTGTACCGTCAAGGAATGTCACAGTGACTTTTGAATTTGGCTCAGCCGTACCTGTAATTTCTGGATCTGTTGGTTTAATTGGATCAATGTCTGGTGTTGCAATAAGAGTATCTACTTCAAACTCAAGTGCTGGTGACTTAGAACTTTCAACACCGCTTACCGTTTGAGTTGCAGTAATACTATGCAAACCATCTATTAGAGGATTAGTTGGTGTGAATGACCACCCACCACTTGAATTGGCAGTTGTAGAACCAATGGCTACAGGATTTAAACCATCATAAATTTTAATGATTGCATCTGGAACAGCACCTGTCCCTGAAAGTAAAGGCTTACTATCATCCGTTACTGCGCCATCAATAATTGCACCTTTATGAATACCAACATCATCATCACCTTCTGGTTTATCCAATGGATCAACATCCGAATCAGAGTCACTGTCAGAATCAGAGTCGCTGTCTGAATCAGAGTCGCTATCAGAATCAGAGTCACTGTCCGAATCAGAGTCGCTGTCAGAATCAGAATCACTGTCCGAATCAGAGTCACTGTCCGAATCAGAGTCACTATCAGAATCAGAGTCGCTGTCAGAATCAGAGTCGCTGTCAGAATCAGAGTCGCTGTCAGAATCAGAGTCGCTGTCAGA
>NZ_JBLYZK010000072.1:0-1266 GCF_048551395.1 Acinetobacter sp. TY1 | reverse complement strand
TGATGTGTGCTGAAAAAACAGGAGGTTTTAACTTGGTAAACTAAACACACTCATCAGGAGTTTACCATGAGCAAGAAACACAAGACTTACACCACAGAATTTAAAGCTGAAGCCATAAAATTAATTGAAGCCAATCAAGGCAATGTCTCGGAAACAGCCAGACAACTTAGCATTTCAATGCAAACTCTTTCAAATTGGAATACCAAAGCAAAGGCTGGAACTTTAGCAGGTACAAAACAGTATTCACCTGATCTAAACGCTCTACTCGAAGAAAATAAAAAACTCAAACAACAGCTCAAAATAGCTGAAATGGAACGTGAATTTTTAAAAAAGGCAGCAGCGTACTTTGCCAAAGAAAGTCAGTAAGGTACGCCTATATGAAACAAAAAAGATATTCTTTTCCAATTACCTTAATGGCTCGATTACTTCATGTTTCAGTTTCATGTTTTTATGATTGGCTCAAGAGAGGCGTGAGCAAAAGAACGATTCAACGAAATCAACAGACGATATTGGTGAAAATAGCCCATGAGGAGACAAGGCAGAGCTATGGTTATATTCGATTAACCAAATACTTACAAGCTCAGGGTATAAAAATGAGTATGTACGCTGTACGTCAGATAAAAGCGCTGAACCACCTGTATTGTAAGCGACACAAGCGTTTTAAAAGGACTACGAATAGTGACCATAATCGAGCGATCTATGAAAACCTGCTGGAGCAACAATTCTCAATGACTAGACCAAATCAAGCATGGTCAAGTGATATTACGTACATATGGACTGTTGAAGGATGGCTGTACTTAGCAGCGGTAAAAGACCTTTACACGAAGCAAGTGGTTGGCTATAGCTTAAATGAGCGCATGACAACACAGCTTGTTTGTAATGCGCTAAATATGGCTATTCACAATCAAAAACCAACCAAAGAACTGATTGTGCATTCAGACAGAGGAAGTCAATATTGCAGCCATGAATATCGAAATATACTTGAGCAATATGGTTTTCAAGGTTCAATGAGCAAGCGCGGAGACTGTTACGATAATGCACCGATTGAAAGCTTTTGGGGAATACTGAAAAATGAGTTAGTGCATCATTACAACTATCAAACCAGAGAAGAAGCCAAAGCAGATATTATAAAATACATTGAGTTATTTTATAATCATCGAAGAATTCAAAAGGGTTTGGGTTTTAAGACACCAAATCAAATGGCCGAAGACTTTTATAAGTTGGCTGCCTAGAATCTCCCAAGGGAAAGTCTCCTGATAATTCAGC
>NZ_JBLYZK010000071.1:0-1309 GCF_048551395.1 Acinetobacter sp. TY1 | reverse complement strand
TGAACCGTACCGGGTTTGTCGGAGAGTCAATATTCTGAGAGACTATCCCGATGAAAAAACCAAACTATACCCCCGAAATTAGAGAAAGAGCGGTTCAATTACTAATTGAATCTGAAAAAGATTATCCTTCTACTTGGGCAGCAATCACAGCTATTGCTCCTAAAATCGGTTGTACTCCTGAAACATTGCGTGTTTGGTATTTAAAGCATCTGGATCAACTAAATCCTGCCAAAGTACAACAGATATCTGACCAAGAAAAAATGAAGCAAATGGAACGTGAAATTAAAGAATTAAAACGTGCCAATGAAATTCTACGCAAAGCAGCCGCTTTTTTCGCCCAGGCGGAGCTCGACCGCCCACACAAATAATGGTGGATTTTATCCATAACAATAAAGATCGATATGGTGTTGAAGCGATTTGTAGAATTTTACCGATTGCAGCTTCGACCTATTATCGGGCTTTAGATCTCGTTGATAACCCAGAACATCGAGCGAAACGTGCTCTGCATGATTTACATCATGCAGAGCAAATCAAACGTATTTGGAAAGAAAGTTCAGGTCGATATGGTGTACGTAAAGTTTGGCAAAAATTGAAACGTGAGGGTTATGTTATTGCACGTTGTACAGTTGCTCGATTGATGCAAAAGCTAGGTATACAAGGTGTTTGGCGTGGTAAGAATAAACAAACCACCCGTAACCGAGATGACCAAAAACGGGCAGATGATTTAGTGAAACGTAATTTTAATGCTGATCATCCAAACCAACTATGGGTGGGTGACTTTACGTATATTCAAACTCATTCAGGCTGGGTATATACCGCATTTGTTATTGATGTGTTCTCACGAGCAATTGTTGGATGGAAAGTATCTACACGGATGAATACAGATATGGTGCTCGATGCATTGGAGCAAGCATTGCACGATCGAGGTATGCCTAAGAATGTGATTCATCATTCAGATAGAGGTGTTCAATATCTTTCTATTCGCTATACCAATCGTTTAGAAGCTGCAAATTTACGAGCATCAGTCGGTACAACTGGTGATTCATACGATAATGCTCTGGCTGAAACGGTGAATGGCTTATACAAAACAGAGGTGATTGAATATTTAAAAGCAGATTGGCAAGGTTTAGCAGATGTACAACTTGCGACACTAAACTGGGTATATTGGTTCAATAAAAAGCGTGTACACAGTGCACTGGGTTATGTATCGCCTTTTGAGTTTGAAGCAATGTACTATGATAAGATTAACCCGTTAGGTCAGGTGGCCTAACTTAAATAAAAAAGTCTCCGACAAACCCGGTACGGTTCA
>NZ_JBLYZK010000070.1:0-1430 GCF_048551395.1 Acinetobacter sp. TY1 | reverse complement strand
TCAGGGTGAAGTGTGTCTAATCAACAGGGTTTTCGGTCTCTAAGCACTTTTTAAAGGGAACATCATCGACTCAAATCTCTATTTGCAACAGTGCCGTAAATTTGAGAATGAATCTGTACGTACAGACTCATTCCCTATCTATAAAGATATTAGAAATAGCTACATAGAGTTTATTTCTAGTTTATTCAAATTAGTCGTTCAAATTAGGCGTTACTACGGATGAACAATAATTTTTACAGCAGACTCATTATTATGAATCAATGTTTCAAAGCCTTTAGAAACAAGATCATCTAATGCAATCCGTTGGGTAATAAAAGGTTCTAGATTAATCTTACCTTGCTCAACCAAACGGATAGTTTCCTGATGATCATTTACATAAGCAATCGTGCCACGAATATCTAGCTCTTTCATCACCACACTATGCACATTAATTGTGGCAGGATGGCTCCAAATAGAAACGATAACGACTACACCAGTTGGTTTCATTGCTGCAACGAGTGTATCCATGACTTTATTGACACTACTACATTCAAAAGCGACATCTACACCGCGGTCTTCTGTAATTTTCATTACCTCAGCAACTACATCAACCTTAGATGGGTCTAGTACATAATCGGCAACACCCGCTTCTATCGCTTTTTCTTTACGTTTTGCACTCAGTTCAGTAATGATGACCGTGAGACCTTTAGCCTTTAAAATAGCAGATAAAAGTAAGCCTATTGGGCCTGCTCCACCAACCAGTGCGATATCGCCAGCTTTTGCGCCACTTCTGACATAGGCATGATGACCGACAGATAAAGGTTCTATCAATGCTGCTTGGTCTAAAGGAATATCATTTGAAATAGGATGTACCCAACGCCGCTGAACTGCAATTTTTTCAGAAAGACCACCACCGCGTCCGCCTAAACCAATAAAGTTCATATTTTTTGATAAATGATACTTATCATTGGGGCCAGTCGGCACATCGTCAGCAATGATGTAGGGTTCAACTACGACATGTTGCCCAATTTGGATATCATCTACACCCTCTCCAACTGCATAAACCACGCCTGAAAATTCATGTCCCATTGTTACAGGTGCAGATTCTCCCGAAATTGGGTGTGGGTGACCACAAGGTGGAATAAAAATAGGACCTTCCATGAATTCATGTAAATCTGTACCGCAAATACCACACCACGCAACTTGAATTCCAACTGTGCCTGGAAGTACTTTCGGTTCAGGGATATCTTCAATTCGAATATCCCCTCGGTCATAAAAACGAGCTGCTTTCATTTTATATTCCTTATATTGATGTTAACGGTAAACCATTCTAGACGTAATACCAAATCAGCATATTGTTTTCTTGGAAAAATGTTAAATAATGTGAAGAAGTGGCAAATTCCACAAGTGATCAACACGGATAAAGCACCCACATATGGACGTGCTTTATC
>NZ_JBLYZK010000069.1:0-1482 GCF_048551395.1 Acinetobacter sp. TY1 | reverse complement strand
TGTTAGAACCCATTTAAAGTGTCTATATTCTCACCAATAAAAATGTCTGGTTTATGATGGTTTTTATCACCATGGACTGGATATAAAATATAGATGCTGATCACTATGTCTGATAAAGAAATTCAACGTCTTGCAGTTCTGCAAGACGTTCGAGATCATCGTATTACCCAGGTCCGTGCTGCTGAAATCCTGAATCTTTCCACCCGTCAAATTACCCGATTATTGCAGAAGCTCAATCAAGACGGTGTTTCAGGTATGGCGCATGCCAGTCGTGGTCAACCTGGCCATCGTCGCCATGATGAGTTATTAAAATCAAAATGTCTTTCCATTATTTCTGAACATCTGCTTGGATTTGGACCCACCTTGGCGCATGAGAAGCTCAGCAGCATGTTTGACCTGAATATCCCGGTAGAAACGGTTCGGCGCTGGATGACGGCCAATGACCTGTGGATTCCGCGATCCAAGCGCCTGAAACGCCCATATCAGCCACGCTATAACCGTGATTGCTTCGGTGAACTGATCCAGATTGATGGCTCATATCATGACTGGTTTGAAGGACGAGCTGCCAAATGCTGCTTGCTGGTTTATATCGATGATGCTACCGGCAAGCTGTTGCATCTGCGCTTTTGTGAGGCGGAAACGACCTTTGACTATATGCTCTCCACTAGAGTCTACATTGAACAATACGGCAAGCCTTTGGCCTTTTATAGCGATAAACACTCGGTATTCCGAGTCAATCAGAAATCCAGCCAAGACAGCAAGATCACGCAATTTGGGCGGATTCTGAATGAGTTAAACATTGATATTATCTTCGCCAACTCACCGCAGGCCAAAGGCCGCGTAGAACGTGCCAACAGAACCCTTCAGGACCGTTTGATCAAGGAGATGCGCCTGGAAGGCATCGGTTCGATTGCTGAAGCCAATGCATGGCTACCCTGCTTTATTGAGCATTTCAATCAGAAGTTCGCCAAATGTGCGAGAAATTCCAAGAATTTACATCGGCCATTAACCGAATCTGATCTTGAACTGGATGATATTTTTACCTGGCAGGAACCGCGTAAGGTCACCAAAAATCTAACCCTGACCTATGACAAGTGTATTTATATGCTTGAACCGACAGAGCTGAATCATAAGCTTGTTGGGCAATACATTTCATTTCTAGAGTATCCGGATGGGACTGTGGCCCTCATGCATGAAGGACGAAAGCTCAACTACAGCATCTTCAATAAATTGGCTGGGCTACAGCAGAATGAAGTGGTTGAGAATAAACGATTGGGTTCAGTTCTGGCGCATATTCAACAGCAGCATGAAGCATTGGAAAAACAGAATAAACGTTCAAGAACAAACAAAAATATGCCAAGTCGTAAAGCTCAGAAAGCTGTTATTGAACAAAGAAATTTAAATCCTGTGCTTGACTCTTGTGGTTAAAAACAGGACATTTTAAATGGTTTATCGCATAGACATTTTAATTGGTGAATAACA
>NZ_JBLYZK010000068.1:0-1568 GCF_048551395.1 Acinetobacter sp. TY1 | reverse complement strand
CATAATGATTGATAAAAGTACCGCTTCATTAACAGAAGCACTTTCCCAAATTAAAGATGGCTCAACCATCATGATTGGCGGTTTTGGTACAGCTGGACAGCCTGCTGAACTGATTGATGGTTTAATTGAGCTTGGCATTAAAGATCTTGTCATTGTTAATAATAACGCAGGCAATGGCGATTATGGCTTGGCTAAACTACTTAAAACGGGTGCTGTACGTAAAATTATTTGTTCTTTCCCTCGTCAATCAGATTCTTATATTTTTGATGAAATTTACCGCGCTGGTAAAATTGAATTAGAACTGGTTCCACAAGGCAACTTGGCGTGTCGTATTCAAGCTGCAGGCATGGGACTTGGTCCAATCTATACCCCAACAGGTTTTGGAACTTTACTTGCTGAAGGCAAACCAACACTGAATTACGAAGGCAAAGACTTCGTCCTCGAAAATCCAATTAAAGCTGACTTTGCACTCATAAAAGCACACCAAGGCGACCGTTGGGGAAACCTTATTTATCGTAAATCGGCACGTAACTTTGGTCCAATCATGGCAATGGCGGCTGATGTCACTATCGCACAAGTCTCTGAAATAGTTGAGCTTGGGGCTTTAGATCCTGAGCATATCATCACCGCAGGCATTTTTGTACAGCACGTTGTACAAGTTCAGCCTGCACAGTAACTATTGGATTCGGAGATTTAAAAAATGAGCTACACCAAACTAAGCCGTGACCAAATTGCTGAACGTGTTGCACAAGATATTCCTGATGGTGCTTATGTCAACTTAGGTATTGGTTTACCAACCAAGATTTCAAGCTATTTACCAAGTGACAAAGACGTATTTCTTCATTCTGAAAATGGTTTATTAGCCTTTGGCCCACCACCTGCTGAAGAAGATCGTGATCCTGAACTTATTAACGCAGGTAAAGAATTTGTCACTTTACTTGATGGTGGTGCTTATTTCCATCATGGCGATTCATTTGCCATGATGCGCGGTGGTCATTTAGATATTGCCGTTTTAGGTGCATTCCAAGTGGCTGAAAATGGTGACTTAGCGAATTGGCATACAGGTGCACCTGATGCAATTCCTGCGGTAGGCGGTGCGATGGACTTAGCGGTTGGTGCCAAAAAAGTGTTTATTACCACAGATCATGTCACCAAAAAAGGCGAGCCTAAAATCGTTGCAACCCTTGATTATCCTGCCACAGGTTTGAAATGTGTCGATCGTATTTACACAGATTTATGTGTGATTGATGTGACGGTGGAAGGCATGAAAGTGATTGAAAAAGTTGAAGGCTTATCTTTTGATGAATTGCAGTCAATGACAGGTGCAAAATTGATTGATGCAACCCAAAAGTAATGCCCCTAACACCTCTTTTTTAAAGGAGGGACTTAGGGAGGATTAAACCATTGGTTTTAGTTCCCTTAAATCCCTCCTTGCGCAGTAACACTGCTCACCCTTTAAAAAAGGGAGGAGCTTTCTTTTAGGATTTAAAAATGAAAAATGCCTATATTATTGATGCCATCCGTACCCCATTTGGTCGATACGCAGGTGGTTTATCCACTTTACGTAC
>NZ_JBLYZK010000067.1:0-1644 GCF_048551395.1 Acinetobacter sp. TY1 | reverse complement strand
GCCGCTTTCGCACCTTCACCCGATGCAATAATGATTTGCTTGTATGGTACAGTGGTACAGTCACCTGCAGCAAAGACACCTTTTACAGATGTTTCATTGCGTTCATTAACCACAATCTCATTACGGTTTGAAAGCTCTACAGCACTGTCTTTTAAGAAGTCAGTATTAGGTAACAAGCCAATTTGAACGAAGATCCCTGCAAGTTCTAATGTATGCTCAATCTCCGTTGCACGATCTTTGTATTTAATGGCTGTGACTTGTGAACCATCACCAATAACCTCAGTTGCTAAAACATTCAATAGTACTGTGGTATTTGGCAAACTATTCAACTTATCTTGAAGTACTTGGTCAGCACGTAGCTTAGTATCAAACTCCAGTACCGTTACATGCTCAACAATACCCGCAAGGTCAATGGCAGCTTCTACACCTGAGTTACCACCACCAATCACCGCAACACGTTTACCTTTGAACAATGGACCATCACAGTGTGGGCAATATGCAACTCCACGAGTTTTGTATTCTTTCTCACCTGGTACATTCATTTCTCTCCAACGTGCACCTGTAGATAAAATCACAGTTTTTGATTCAAGTTTTGCACCATTTTCAAGTTCAAGCTGAACTAAACCATTGGCTGTTTGATCTGCACCGACAATGCTTTTCACTTTTTGTAGGTTCATAATATCTACACCGTACTCTCGTACATGTGCTTCCATATCTGCACCAAACTTTGGACCTTGAGTTTTTTGCACTGAAATAAAGTTTTCAATGTCCATCGTATCCATAACCTGACCACCGAAGCGCTCAGACACAATACCTGTACGAATACCTTTACGTGCAGCATACATTGCCGCTGTTGCACCTGCAGGACCACCACCAATCACCAGCACATCAAAGGCTTCTTTAGCATTCAATTTTTCAGCATCTTTTGCTGCTGCACCAGTATCTAATTTAGCAATGATTTCTTCTAGGGTCATACGACCTTGACCAATGTGCTGACCATTTTGGAATAACATTGGTACAGCCATGATTTTACGTTCTTCAACTTCATCTTGGAAGAAAGCACCATCAATCATCGTTGCTGTTGTACCTGGGTTGTTAATCGCAATCAGATTCAGAGCTTGAACCACATCAGGACAGTTATGACAGCTTAGTGAGACGAACACATCAAAGTCAGATTGAATATTTAAGCCTTTGATTTGTGCCAAAACTTCATCAGATACTTTTGCTGCATAACCTGAAACTTGCAGTAAAGCTAAGATCAATGAAGTGAATTCGTGACCCATTGGCAAGCCTGCGAAGAACACACGTGGTTGCTCGCCGACTTTCGCAATACCGAAGCTTGGTTTGCGGCTATTTTGCCCATCAAGACGTGCAGTCACTTGATCAGACAGTGCAGCAACTTCAGTGACTAATTCTTTAATTTTTTCAGCTTTATCAGAGTTGTCTAAAGAAGCGACCAATTCAATTGGGCTTTCAAGACGTTCAAGTAAAGTTTTTAATTGTGCAGAAGTATTTGTATCTAACATCGTTCAATCTCCAAAGGAGTAAATTTATTGCTTGAGAATATAATACGTTAAATCACAGAATAGAGGAAACAGGTTGTTTTTATATTTATAATCGGTTTTTTGAATTTTAAGACGGTTT
>NZ_JBLYZK010000066.1:0-2386 GCF_048551395.1 Acinetobacter sp. TY1 | reverse complement strand
CATCTGTACCTGGTGGTACTTGTGCTGTGTAGCTACCATCCGGTTGTTTTTCAAAGATCACCGGGATGTCTTTGCCACCCTCATCTTTTACCGTGATTTTGTCGGTCGTAATTGAATCAGGATCAACATCATCTGGGTAGGTCAACGTAATGTTACCGTCTTCGTCTACTTTTACTGTTACTTGTGGTGGTGTGGTATCAACCGGGCCTTCTCCCTTGCCGATTAAGCCCGGGTTACCTGTTAAGTCATCGTATGAACCTGCAGGGACTTCGACTTTAACTGTGCCATCTGTACCTGGTGGTACTTGTGCTGTGTAGCTACCATCCGGTTGTTTTTCAAAGATCACCGGGATGTCTTTGCCATTCTCATCTTTTACCGTGATTTTGTCGGTCGTAATTGAATCAGGATCAACATCATCTGGGTAGGTCAACGTAATGTTACCGTCTTCGTCTACTTTTACTGTCACTTGTGGTGGTGTGGTATCAACCGGGCCTTCACCCTTGCCAATTAAGCCTGGGTTACCTGTTAAGTCGTCGTATGAACCTGCAGGGACTTCGACTTTCACTGTGCCATCTGTATCTGGTGGTACTTGTGCTGTGTAGCTACCATCTGGTTGTTTTTCAAAGATTACTGGGATGTCTTTGCCACCCTCATCTTTTACTGTGATTTTGTCGGTCGTAATTGAATTAGGATCAACATCATCTGGGTAAGTCAACGTAATGTTACCGTCTTCGTCTACTTTTACTGTTACTTGTGGTGGTGTGGTATCAACCGGGCCTTCTCCCTTGCCAATTAAGCCCGGGTTACCTGTTAAGTCATCGTATGAACCTACAGGGACTTCGACTTTCACTGTGCCATCTGTACCTGGTGGTACTTGTGCTGTGTAGCTACCATCCGGTTGTTTTTCAAAGATCACTGGGATGTCTTTGCCATTCTCATCTTTTACCGTGATTTTGTCGGTCGTAATTGAATCAGGATCAACATCATCTGGGTAGGTCAACGTAATGTTACCGTCTTCGTCTACTTTTACTGTCACTTGTGGTGGTGTGGTATCAACCGGGCCTTCACCCTTGCCAATTAAGCCTGGGTTACCTGTTAAGTCGTCGTATGAACCTGCAGGGACTTCGACTTTCACTGTGCCATCTGTACCTGGTGGTACTTGTGCTGTGTAGCTGCCATCCGGTTGTTTTTCAAAGATCACTGGAATGTCTTTGCCACCCTCATCTTTTACTGTGATTTTGTCGGTCGTAATTGAATTAGGATCAACATCATCTGGGTAGGTCAACGTAATGTTACCGTCTTCGTCTACTTTTACTGTCACTTGTGGTGGTGTAGTATCAACCGGGCCTTCGCCCTTACCAATTAAACCAGGATTACCTGTTAAGTCGTCGTATGAACCTGCAGGGACTTCGACTTTCACTGTGCCATCTGTACCTGGTGGTACTTGTGCTGTGTAGCTACCATCTGGTTGTTTTTCAAAGATTACTGGGATGTCTTTGCCACCCTCATCTTTTACTGTGATTTTGTCGGTCGTAATTGAATTAGGATCAACATCATCTGGGTAAGTCAACGTAATGTTACCGTCTTCGTCTACTTTTACTGTCACTTGTGGTGGTGTGGTATCAACATCTTTATTTGCTATACCTTGACCGCCTAAGTTACCCGATTTATCAGCATAACTGTTGTCAGGCACCGTCACACTGACATTGCCATCAATACCTGTAGGAAATTTACCCGTCCACGTTAAGCCATCTTCTGAAGGTGTAAGTTCAACCTTAATGCGTTTACCATCTTCATCTTTGATCACAATTTCTTTTGGATCAATTGTTGATGGATCAACGTCAGGTGCATACTTAATCGTAATCTCACCTTTGTCATTAATATTGACTTGAACCGTTGGCGGCTCATTGTCTAAAACAGGATTACGAATCGCTGGTACAGATTCTACTACATCTGTTTTTGCAACTGCTGTAATGCTGTTGCTCGTACCTATTTCATTCGCAGGAACTTTAAGTGACCATTTACCATCAGACGTAATATCTTTGGCAGGAATTTTATATTCTTTGCCGTTAAACGTGACCGTGATATCAGCATTGGGATTGCTGACTGTTCCTGTAATGGTAAACAAGCCATCTGTTGTAAGATCAATTAATTCTTTTTCATTTACAACGTCATCGCCTGCAATAACATCAATTGAAATCAGTGGTAATAACACCGCATCATCAATTGGATTACCATCTTGGTTGGTCGTTGTCGCATCGATATCATCACCATCGTTCAATGGAATGTCCGTGGTTACAGTCCACTTGCCATCTTTATCCGCGATTACAGGTGGCAATTTTGTGCCATTCGGTAAAGTCACAACAACTTCATTGCCTGGTTCTGT
>NZ_JBLYZK010000065.1:0-2391 GCF_048551395.1 Acinetobacter sp. TY1 | reverse complement strand
ACCACTTACCCAAGTTACGCCTTAAATTTGGCTCAATTAGGGGCGCTTTGCATTTCAAATCTTTGTGCAACAAAGCCGTTTGCCGAACCAAATTCACATGAAGAAAAGGGTGATATTAACTTACTTACAGCACCTTATTGGTGGGTATCAGTAGGTATAGGGAGTTGTACTTATCCAATTAATAGTGCCGACGATCTGCAGAAATATTTGGATCGACTATCAAAATAATATTTAGGATCAACTAAATAGATTGTACTAGTCAAACCTGATCTGGCAGTTACCCATTTTTAGAGTTTCTGTCAGGTTAAATTTGAGTTAGGATCAGTATAGGAGAGTGCTGACAGTCCAAGGATCAATTATTATTACCCCTTTATTTATAATTTAAATTGTCGAATTCATTAATTAGCATAAAATTATGAAAAGTAAAGCTATTATTAGAATATAATTTGAAAATATTGATAAATTGTGATGTTTAAGATGAATTGGCAAGAAATTAGTCAAATTAGAAAGAATGGTGATTACCTGCGAGCTAGAGATTTAGCAAGAGTAGAATTACAGAATTTTCCAAATTCTCTTCAACTAAAAAGCCAAATTGAGTGGACATATTATTCTGAAATAAAAGAAATCACTACCAAACTAAAACAAACAGATCCAGTTGATCAAAGACTTGTTCAGCAATTAATAAAAACTTATGAGGATTATATTAAAGGAGAAACGCGTCGACCAGAAATGGCATTTTCAATGATTTTGCAATTGATCAGTCCATATGCAATACATTTTCCTGATTTTTATAATTATGTACACTGGTTTGGCAAAGCTGCTTTGAGGGCGGAAGATTGGGAAGTTACTACTTATGTAGATAAGCAGGGTAAAGAGCGTCGCAACCTCCCTGTAGCTTATGAAGTCGCTAGAGGTCTATGTAAATGGGCGAAAACTGCTCAAGATTTAAAGAAAGAACAAGCAGATTTTTGCTTGGAGTGGGCTAATCAGGCACGATCTAAGTTATCAGATGAGGATGCTATTTGGTTAGATTGGGATGCTGTCGCTGTCTTAAGACGTATGGGAAATTATGAAAATGCAAGTCAAGTTCTATCCTCTGTCTTAAAGTTAAAAAAATCTGAATTTTGGGTTTGGGCCGAGGCTGCAAGAATTTATCAGTTCGATCAAAAAGATTTAGCTTTGGCATGTTTTTGTAAAGCCATGCTTTGTAAAACTGAAGAAAAATTTTTAGTTACTGCTCATCTTGATTTTGCCAAACTTTTGATTAGCTTAGAGATGTTTGATGAAGCAAGTTTTGAAATTAATCAATCAATTAAAATTAGAAATGAGAATCAATGGAAATTACCGGAAGAGTTAAATCATTTAATACAAAGCAATTGGTTTGATCCTAACAAGAATGATTTAAAAGCAGCTAAAGAATTTTATGAAGAGCATGCATCAGATGCCTTATCTTTATGTTTTGATGAAATTAGGAAGGTTTCAGCAACATATCTTGGGCAGTTAAAAATAAAAAGAGAAGGCAAAAAGCCTAAAGAGTTTGCTAAATTTTCTATTAAAAATGGTAATAAATTTGAGTCATTACTTGCTAATGGTTTTAATCATCTCAAAATGAAGAAAGGAGCTCCAGTATTGATTACTTTAGGTATTCAAGAAGACTCTAATCAAAATTTAGTTGTAAACGTTGTGGAGCAGATGGAGGGAGAAGAGTGGGGGTGTACTAACCAACAATTTGGCGTTATTAGTTATATTAGTGATGATTATGAAAATATAAAAGTTTTTCTCAATAAAGATCAAGAATTAAAGCTAGATCAAAACATATTACGGGGCTTAAAAGACAAAATATCGATAGGTTCTAAATTGAAATGCTTTTCAACAATCAATGCTAAAACACAGCGGGTTGAAATTTCACATGTGGAATTAGCTAATAGTGCAAAAATTTCTGATATGAAAGAAGAAAAAGGTGAGCTACGTAAAAATCCAAAAGGGTTCGGATTTGTTAACGACATCTTTATATCACCAAACTTAATCAAGAATACTGAGGATAAAACACTAATCAATGTACAGGCTATCTTCAGTAAGCAAAGAGATAAAGATACCTACAGTTGGAAAGCGATATCAATTTCATAAAAATAAGCCACTCTATCTGAGTGGCTTATTTCATTTTAAATATATTTTATAGCTTTTGAGTTCTTGGGAATCTCTTTAGTTTCATTAATTTCAGGGAATCTTATCCGTAAGAAAGATTCATTTGAAAAAGTGACAAAACCGATACCCCATAAAGGGTGTTGTACTGAATTTTGATGTATGGCAGAACCATCTGATACATCTGATACATCTGATACATCTGATACATCTGATACATCTGATACATCTGATACATCTGATACATCT
>NZ_JBLYZK010000064.1:0-2640 GCF_048551395.1 Acinetobacter sp. TY1 | reverse complement strand
TCCATCGATAAAGGTCATAGTGCATTTGTAACTATGGCCTTTGTCTTTTAAGGCGATCATCTTTACTGCTCTAGCGGTGTCTTCTTTAAAATAAACTCAGGATTTACTTCAGCAGGCAGGCTGGTCTTTAATCTGGTAGATTAACAACACCAAGCATAAAAATAAGTTTGATCCTATTTTAAATATGACACTTCATTTTTTCTATGCAGCCTCAGCGCGCAAAAAATCACAGTTAAAACCCTGACCTTTAAATTACGCTCATCCCTTTTAAATAATTCAGCCGTTTGCTATAGCGCGACTGATCTAAGGCTGAGTGCCTTATTTTTATAGAGATTCATCTATTTCTATTCTAATTTCTTAGCCATCAGTGTGCATCATGCAGATGTGCTTTAGCGACAGCCTCGCGGATATAAAAGAAAAAATTCTGATTCATCCCCCTAAAATCCTTATTTTTATTTTCGACACTATTTTGTGTGATGGGGTCTTATTTTTGACTATATTTTAGAATTTCCAATTGATTTATAATTAAAAATTTAGTTATATCAAATGTTTATGACTTAAATTTTTAGGTTTTAAAAAATAAAATTAAAATGCTACGGATGAATTGACATGGGTTTTTAAAGGTGTATTATAAATACATCTTTAGAAATTACCCTGTAGTGAGCTAAGCATTATGTTAAGCCAACATCAAAAAGATATTGTAAAAGCAACCGTACCTGTATTACGCGAAAATGGCGTTGCACTGACCGATTATTTCTATAAACGTATGCTGAACAATAATCCAGAATTAAAAGAAACCTTTAATATGGGGCATCAACGTACGGGCGCACAGGCCAAAGCATTGGCGGGCGCGGTACTGGCTTATGCCGAAAATATTGAAGATCCAATGGTGCTGGCGCCGGTGATTGAATTGATTTGTCACAAACATGTCAGTTTGAATATTCAAGCACCTGATTACGATATTGTTGGTGAAAACTTGCTGCATTCCATCAGTGAAGTGCTGAGTGTGCCGATGGAAGATGAGCTAATTAGTGCATGGGCTGCGGCGTATGGTCAATTGGCGAATTTGTTTATTGAAACTGAACAAAAAATGTATTTAGAACATGAACAAACCAAAGGCAGCTGGTTAGGCTGGCGCAACTTTGTGGTGTCTAAAAAAGTTAAAGAAAGCGATGAGATTACTTCGTTCTATTTGGTGCCTCAAGATGGCGGCGCGCTACCTGAATATAAAGCCGGACAATATGTCACTGTACGTCTGTTTATTGATGCACTAGGCTTTAAACAACCGCGTCAATACAGTCTATCCGACAGTTCAACTGGTCAGTATTTACGTATTTCGGTTAAAAATGAAAGTCCAAAAGCAGAAGGTCAAGATCCAGGTTATGTCTCATCGACTTTACATAACAAAGTCAAAGAAAATGATGTGATTGAGCTGTCTGCGCCGACTGGTAATTTCTTCTTGTTTAATCCAGAAAAAACCAATGTGTTGATTAGTGCGGGGATTGGTTTAACACCGATGATGGCCATGCTGAACCAACTTTTGACCGGTAATACCGATCCGAACGAAAAAGTGACCCTGTGGGAAAAAATCAAGGCGAACTTTAATAAGCCTGAACCTAAAAACCCGATTAACTTTATTCATGCAGTACGTAATTCACGTGTACATGCCATGAAAGAGACGGTGCAAGATTTGGCGAAAAAACATGACAATTTAAATGTTTTTGTGGCTTATGAACAAACCGACAGTAAAGATGTGTTGGGCCGTGACTATCATGCAGAAGGGCGTTTGAATCTAAAACAATTGGATGCCAAAATGTTACCAAAAGATGCAGATTACTATCTTTGTGGTCCTATTCCATTCATGCAAGTTCAACATAAAGCCTTGCTTGAATTGGGAATTCCAGCACAAAATATTCACAGTGAAGCATTTGGTACCGGTGGCGTTGCACTTTAAGACCTAAAGGAAGTAAGAGGGAACTTACGCCCTCTTACTTTTTTACCTTAATGAGAGCAAGATGAAATTAAACCAATTTACAGATATCGGGATTCGCGCTTTAATTTATTTGGCCCAGTCATCTACTGAGCCACCTTTTACCATCGAAAAAATGGCCAAAGACTTACAAGTCTCTAGAAATCACTTGGTCAAAGTGATTCATTTTATGGCCAAACAACAGTGGCTAACCACGTCCAGAGGCAAGGGCGGCGGCGTTAAATTAACCCATCCTTTAGCGCACTACTCGATTGGTCATCTGATTAAAACCTTACAAACTCATAATGCGGTATCAGCCCATTTGGTTAATTGTGACGCACCTGAATGTGTGTTACGCGCCTCATGTGGTTTACCTTATTTATTAGATCAAGCGCTCAGTCAGTTTTATCAGTTTCTCAATCAATATACCCTACAAGATATTTTACGTCGTCCCATGGCATCACCCACGATTTCAGCGCATCAATTAATTGATATCTTGGCCATTTCATAAGTTTTCTATGTAAAGATATTGGGATTATTGCTAAAAGCTGAAGTGATGATCACTCTGAGTCTTTTAACCGACTAAATTTTTAAACCAAGTGTTTTGCTGGCTCTATTGCATAAAATTGATTTAATAGTAGAGCGATATAAGCTGAAAGAATGCACAGAAT
>NZ_JBLYZK010000063.1:0-3027 GCF_048551395.1 Acinetobacter sp. TY1 | reverse complement strand
AATCAACAGGGTTTTCGGTCTCTAAGTACTTTTTAAAGGGAACATCATCGACTCAAATCTCTATTTGCAACAGTGCCCGATGGACTGCATCTACTCGTAGACTCTACAGGCATGAAGTTTCTAGGTGAGGGCGAATGGAAACGCAAGAAACATGGAGCTGAATATCGTCGCCAATAATGACGTATAAAGTTTTATCTAATTTTTCTTTTTATCCAATTTAAAATTAGGTGCGTACACGGCCTCAACTTTCAATAAAGTATAAAAGGTGTTTGTGTAGGCAATACCCTTACTTTTGATAAGCCAAAAGAAAGCAAAAGCCTTTGTTACCCATACATAACATCCCTATTATGATGGATAACGTGTGGCATCCCTGCCACACTCGTGTATCCAAACGTTGCTTAAATTAAACTATGTAATAGTGGCGACATAAAGGTGCTCTTATCGCTATATATTAAAAACTTAGTGGAATACTGTTTCCAAAGCTTTTAAACCCACTTTGGGATCAAGTAGACCGTTGTAAATTTCAGGGATTTCACGTTCCACCCCAAAAAATTCATAAATGGCAAGCATCGCCCCACGAACTGAATATTCCACAGTAAAGACCACGTCATCTTCAATTTCCACAAACTGTCCAAGGAAAGCAAAGTTTTGTGAGCCTTGTGGAATTACCTGTGGACGATCCCCCGGTTTACGGCAGGCGAATAGGGCAGAGGCGTATGGCATCATGGCGGTAGTAACATCAGTCGTTGCCAAAACATGATCTAAAATGTCGTCAAAACAGAGCTGTTTAATCAGTTCTGTTAGGATTTCTTGCCCCGTGGCTTCGGACATTGGTTTTTTGATGTAATCGCCTATATGGTCAATTTGGAAACCGTAGCCCCATAAGGTATATAAACCTTCAGGTAAGTCGGCAAAGTGTGGCTGTGCAGGAACCACGATGGATAAATGCCAACCTGACTCATACCAAGTCATCAGTGCACCTGTCCCTGGTTCATTGCCTGTATAGTCAATAATACGTTTAAGTAGCACGTCATCTTTCATGGTCAGAGTGAAAGACTCCCACTTATGTTCATCGACATTGCCATAAAAAGTCATTGGACGGCCAAAGTCTGGGGCTTTTTGTGCCAGCGTTTCCCAAAGCGTCCAGCCATGATCTTCTCGATGACGAATAAGGGCAGGCACGTCATGATTACCGCCATAACGTGAGTCTGCTGTAATAGAGCCTAAAGTGAAAATAGCTAAATCATTGGCTTTCAGATTAATTTGCTCTGAGCCTTCAGGCAATTGTACATATAGGCGTGAAGCGTAGCGTTCTTGAGTTTCAGCATTGGTAATGAAGTCTGCATCTGTGACATAGTGTCCAAAACGCACATCGACGCCTTGTGCGACTAACCAACGCTGTAGGGGCAGAATCATCGAGTCATATTGGTTGTACTTGGTACGTTTCACACCCGCTAAGGTATGAATGCGTGGCAATTCTTGAATAAAACGCAAGAAATAGCGTCTTAACTCTGCTGCACTGTGCCATTTTTGAAAAGCGAAAGTCGTGCGCCACATGCGCCAGAAATTGGTTTCAAAAAAGGTTTCATCAAAAAACTCATCAATGCGGCGACTGCCAATTTTTTCTTCTTTTGAAGCTAATAGGCGCAGCATCTGTGCACGATGTAGCGTATTCAGACCAAGCTTTGCTGCATCCGCAATGACATGTTCGGCATCAATCAACCGTGCATTGGCGTGGGTTTTCACTTTTTCATTAAACTCACGACATTCTTCACGCACCGAAATGTCTGGATTTTCCAAAGATGGAATACTGGAAAATAAGTCCCATAGGCACAAATAAGTTTCATCGGTCAGCATTCGCCCACCACGTGTTACCCAAGCTTGCGCGGCATGCGGTGTATGTCCACCATCCATCGAACCACCTGAAATATCGAGTTCTTCTAAAATATGGATATTTTTGGCAGGGACTTTGGCATCACGGATTGCAAATGCAGCAGCAGCCATACCTGCGATACCACCACCAATAATCCAAAGATGGGACTGTTGTGCGTCTAATGGGGTGCGCTTCTTCTTTTGCATGGTTCACCTTTAATAATGATGTTAAAAACTATGAAGTATAAAATGTGATTTAGAAAAACCTTAAAAATAGTATGACTTTTTATATATGAAAAATGTATGAAATGGGAAGCAATTTACTCATTATATTTTGTAATCAAAAAAATGTAAGTAATGGTTATTTTTAATACACATTTGTATTTTTTTTTAAAATAAAATATGATTTAAGTAATTGATTTTATTATTTTATAGAGTAATCACTCTATTTTGATCATATTTGTTTGTGTCTGAAGAATGTGTTTGAAACTAGGCTTTCTATTGATCATTAAAAGATATAATTGAATAATAGATCTCTTTCATAAATCAAAAAACGAGCACCTTTTTGATTGATATTTGTACTCTAATTTTCTTAGCATTCGTGCATAATCTGCGGATGAAATACATTGATTCAAAGAAGCTTTCTGAAACACAGTTTAAGCGATATACAGGCATCTCATGGTCAACCTTTTATTTAAATGGTTGAGCAATTGCAGAAGCATGTTCCAGCTAAAGGCAGACCACCCAAGTTAAGTGTGGAGGATCAGGTTCTGCTCTGTCTGAGCTATTGGCGGGAATACCGAACTTTATTTCACATTGCTACGAGTTATGGGGTTTCAGAGCCTACAGCCTCAAGAATTGTACGTCATGTTGAAGATTGCCTGATTCAGTCCAAGCTGTTTAATTTACCGAAGAATTTGCCCGAAAGCGAAGGCATAGACTGGAATGTGGTGATCCTGGATGCCACAGAAATTCCAATTCAAAGGCCTAAAAAAACAGAAGAAAAACTATAGTGGCAAGAAAAAGACCCATACCTTTAAAGTACAGGCCATCATCCATTATAAAACTCAGCAAATTCGGCACTGTTGCAAATAGGCTGACATGATAAGCTAAATATCTTATTTATTTCGAGATACAGCAGATGAATCCCTTCCA
>NZ_JBLYZK010000062.1:0-3322 GCF_048551395.1 Acinetobacter sp. TY1 | reverse complement strand
AAGCACGATGATAAGACCATAAAAGTGGAAAAAACAAACTCAATGCGATAAAACCACATGTGCCAAATAATGAAGGATCTTTAGAAATTCCACCAGTCAACGCATCTAAATTAACAATACTGTCTTTACCATAATATGCAAAAAGACAGTACGCTTTTTCAGTTGAAAGTACACTAGCCGATGCAACCAATAAACTCAGTACCGCAATGACTCGAATACCTTGATTAATCAAATTCCTTTGGTCTAAAACATAACAATCACTTTCTTTATCCAATATTTTCATTTTATCTTCTTTAAAAATTCAATTCTTTTTCTTTTGCCCTTGAAATATTTTACACAAAGCGTCATGTTAGATGCCGAGTTTAAGATTGTTTTGTCATTCAGACATCATATAGGTCATTTATATTCCATATTCTGATCTCAATGAATGTACAAAATAATTACCTGTGTAAAATAGTGTTCCATTTTAGCTAAATTCATTTTTCCGATTTTAGCGATGAAAAAATACTATTTCACCAATAACAAGATTTTCGTTATTCTAAGTCCAAATTAGATGTAAACCTTTATCATGGAGAAAATGATGAGCTTAATTAATACTGAAGTTAAACCATTTAAAACAACTGCGTTCCAAAACGGTCAATTCATTGAAGTAACTGAAGCTGATCTTAAAGGTAAATGGTCTGTTGTATTCTTCTATCCAGCTGACTTCACTTTTGTTTGCCCAACTGAACTTGGTGACCTTGCAGACAACTATGCTGAATTCAAAAAATTAGGTGTTGAAATCTATTCAGTTTCTACTGACACTCATTTCACGCATAAAGCTTGGCACGATTCTTCTGCTGAAATCAAAAAAATCGAATACGTAATGGTTGGCGATGCAAATTGGACGCTTGCTAAGAACTTTGATGTTCTAATCGAATCTGCTGGTCTTGCTGATCGTGGTACTTTCGTTATCGATCCAGAAGGTAAAATTCAAATCGTTGAAATCAACGCTGGCGGTATCGGTCGTGATGCTCAAGAACTTCTTCGTAAAGTTAAAGCTGCTCAATATGTTCACGCTCACCCAGGTGAGGTTTGCCCTGCTAAATGGAAAGAAGGCGATGCTACTTTAGCTCCTTCAATCGACTTAGTTGGTAAAATCTAATTTAGAATTAGACTGAACGAATAAAAAACCACGCTTTTATGCGTGGTTTTTTATTCATTATTTTATAGAAATAACGACATTTTTTTTGCTTATTACTCAATTGAATATTCATTGCAAAAAATAACTAAATAATTTACAAAACTGCTCTACAGCAATGTAAGTGTTTAGATTAATTTCAAGAGACGCAGAGTAATTTTTATATAAAATCAAAGATAAATTTAAGGAGGTTGCTTATGGGATCAATGATTACCGTGACTTCTTGGAAGTACAGTGCTTCTTCACGGTATTTAAAAATTTTCTATAACAATGGTTCAGGTGAGCTTTATCACCCAGTGCCCGAGTTCATTTATAATAATTTACTACGTTGTAATGATAAGACTGCTTTTGTACATAAATATTTGGAATATGACTTACATTTCACCAGAATATCCGTTTTATAACATCACACATACAGCATTAAAAATCAGGGATACTTCCCTGATTTTTATGCATGTTAAAATCATTCACTTAAACATCACTAAAAATAAGCCTGCACCTAAAGATAATGTTGTCGTCATAAAACGACCATCTTGCTTAACTTGTTGAATAAAGCTTTTTACTTCCGATGCATGTGAAATTACATTATCAACAATTAACACACCACCCTTAGGATGAATCATCTTCTGTAAGTATGTCCAATAGTTCAAATAAGCATCACGCTCAGCATCAAGTAAAATAAAATCATACACTTCACTTGAATGCTGTAAAAAATCCTGTGCATCTGTAACAACAAAATCAATAACATGATCAAGATTTAATTCTTCTGAATACTTTTTTGCCTGTGCTGTACGCAAAGCATCAATTTCAAGTGTAGTAACTTTCCCATTGGTTTCTTGTGCAGCATTTGCAAGCCAAAGTGTTGAATAACCTGTAGAAGTCCCTATTTCCAAAATACGTTTAGACTGCTGTATACGAATCTGCATAGCCAAATACAAAGCAGACTCAGGTTCAATGTTACGATAACGATTTAACCGATCGATTTGTGTTGCATCGAACTTAATAAAGCCTTGATATAACTCATTAACACGACTTAAAAAACTTGTGCTCAAACTCATATAATCTTCCTTTTAGGCTTCAATACAGACTCATTCTGCATATTAAACAGGTCATTCTAATGACAATATTTTCCCTACACGTTTTCAATCCATTTTTTCAGTATCTTGAATCAATTTAAAGCGTGGAACTTCACTATTCTCTGTATTTTTTACAGTTTCGATAAACATTGAAAGTGGTCTTACCCACATAGAATAGTCACCATATAGACATTGATATACCACGAATTTTTCTTGTGTTTCACTGTGTGTTGCCACATTAAAAACTTGATATAACTGCCCCTTATAATGTTGATATATCCCACGTTTCAACATAATTTTAGACTCCTATTCAATGTATTTATAAAGTTAAATCATACGCTAAACAATGCACAATAATCATCTAGAAATAAAAAAACTCGCCCTAGAGCGAGTTTTTTGAATTTAACTTTAAACTTAAGAAAAATCTAATTCTTTTTCAAACGCTTTAAGCTCATGACGAGACATTGCAAGATTTGATTTTGAACGGTCTAAAACTAGATAAAGGAACAGGTTTTCATTTGAATCGAGTGGACGAATCAAATGGTACTGTTTGCCAAGTGTGATTAGAATATCTTCAATTTCGTCATCAAGTTTAAGTGCTTTAGCAACTTTACGTTTAGCACGTACAACTTCTGTGTTACCTGCTGCTGCCAATTCAAGGTCTACACCTGTACCAGCTGTTGCAAGAGATAAACCGCTTTCGCTATCTACTAATGCAGCACAAATGAAACCATCGATATCTGTTAATTGATCAAGTGTAATACGAGCCATGAGCTTCCCTTTTTTTTGTTTCACATTATTGTTTATTCTAAGTGGCAATTTTATTTTGCTGATTAGAACCTTCTTCATTATGAGAAATGAATATTTTTATTTATTTCTCATTATTTTAATAAACCTGTCAACTTCAATATCTTTTATATCTATTTTAAATAAACAGGTTATTTTTATGTTCTGCTAATTTTTATTAACATAAACATATATTTTTGACTGGCTTTGTTGCACAAAGATTTAAAAGATAACACTCTGCTCATTTGAACAGAATTCAAGTGACAACTTGGGTATGAGG
>NZ_JBLYZK010000061.1:0-3582 GCF_048551395.1 Acinetobacter sp. TY1 | reverse complement strand
AAATGGCCGAAGACTTTTATAAGTTGGCTGCCTAGAATCTCCCAAGGGAAAGTCTCCTGATAATTCAGCGTATATCATTAATTATTGCTATGCCATTTTTTGTTCTTTTTGGATGGAGCCATACAGGAGAAGTTTCGAAAGAATGGTGGAAGATGTATACCGACACTTGGACTATCTTTATGGCTCTAATTCCAGGCTTGTCTTATTGGTTATTTTTAACTGATTTTAAAGTTAAAGAATTATTAAAGAAAAAAATAATATATTTCAATATATTATCTTTTGTTTTGACTTATTTGTCTTTGTTTCATCAGAAATATACATTGATAGACCGGATAGTTGTAGACAAGCTTGGAAAAGTTGAAGTTATAGGAGGAGGATTTCCATTACAGTTTTTAGTAGATGGTGAAATATCTCCAGGCGGTAGTATAGCGCTAGATCCTTTAAATATTATTATAGGAATAGATCAATTCATTTTTTTATATTTTATTCTTGATTATTTATTTTGGCTTATGTGTCTTTTAGTCGGTTATGCGTTTTTTCGAAAGATAAAAGTGAAATTATAATGTCTAAAATATTTATAAAATTAGGAATTTTACTTGTAGGTCTATGTCTACTTCTAATCATTAATTCATACAAACAGAAATTAAATCATGATAAAGAGATGGCAACACAGACAACAATACTTTTCTTTAATTCACTTGCTAAACATGATCTAGAATCAGCAATCAAATATGTTTGGCCAGATGCGCGATTACATGAAGATTTAAAAAGTTCTGAAAGGTTTCTCTCTTTCAAAGACTCAAAAATTTTAGAAGTAGTAAGGATTAATTATGATTCAGCGGAAAGTAGACCTGAGTATTATCAAGAATTTTATAAAATTATTTCAGTGATGGTAAAAGTTAAAGTCGTCCATATAGATGATGCTGGTAGTCCAGTAGGTGACTATATTTTATTTATTACTCTTGTGAAACAATCTCCTCAATCTGATTGGCTAATTACAGAATTTGGTAGTGGGCCTTAAGATAGTAATTATAGAGAAAAGCTAAAATTAACATAATACACCTTATACGAAATAAAAATGGGAGCCTTAAGCTCCCATTTTTTAAGTAATTTTTTCAAATAAGGCTTGGGTGAGCATCTAAAATTCGAATCAATGTAGCTGCTGGTCCAGTTGGATAGCGTCGTCCCTGTTCCCAATTTTGCAGGGTACGGGGGCTAATATGTAGACGTGCAGCAAATTCATTTTGGCTCAAGCCTGTTTTTTCACGTACTTCTTTAATATCAGGCAATTCGAGTTCTGTAACTCGGCTTGCTTTAACTTCTTTACGTTTGATAGCTCCAGCTTCTTTGATTGAAGCAACCAAGTTATCAAATAAGTTGTTATCCATGAAATTGCTCCTTCACGAGTTGGCGCAGAATGGCGGTTTCCTTATCTGTTAAATTATCTTTTACTGATTTTGGATAAGCCACTAAGAAAAAGATCTGATCATCCTCGGTGACCCAATAATAAATCACCCGTATCCCACCACTTTTCCCTTTGTTACCTTGAGCACAACGTACTTTGCGAATACCACCGCCATTCTTGATTAGGTCACCTCTATCAGGCTGTACCAAAAGATCTTGCTGAAGTTGACGATATTCCTCATCAGATACAAGGTCTTTAATTTGCTTGGTAAAGATGCTGGTTTCAATAAATAACATGGACTCTTTATACGTCAATGGCGTATTTGAATTTTAGCAGTTTCCATAACAAAAAACGAGAGCTGGTAGCTCTCGTTTCGCATAATCGCCATTATGTTAAATCGGGATGTTTTTCCACTCAATAGTGAATTAAGAATGCTCTATAAAATCAGTTGTTATTTGCCTTTTAAAGAAGGATTTATCTATGGGAAAGTGGCAATTAATACTTTCTTTACTTCATCTGACGTATTTGGATCTACTTTAAGCTCATTAACGGCTTCAATAATCCGTTTACGAACAGCTTCATTCTCTGAAAGTGAACGCTTAAGCTCATGTTCTTTCTTAGTGAGTAGGGAAGCATTATAAAGAACACCCAGAGCCAAAATTTGAACCTTTGGATTCGTATCCTTTAAATAAGGAATAATATCGTCTGCTGCTTCAATTGGGTTTAATTTCGTTAGGGATATAAGAATTGCACTTAATGCATCAGGATTCGATTCATTTTGTTTCAACAAATCAACTAGCTTATGGATTTTATCTTCTCGTGAATATGTAGGGCTATCATTAATAGCAATCATACTTTTTGCCCATTTAGGAGGCATTCCATGAGGGAGATTGGACGCATTGTTAGTGATACCGTCATTAGCATTAAGAGTATTACGGTTGGAACTGATCTTTTCTTGAGTTTCCATCAGCTCTTTACTATGTACATCATCACTTTTTTTGGCAAAAATAAAAAATCCAATAAAAGCTACTACGATTGCCGTAATAACTAAATAAATCAACTTACTATTATTTTTCATATCACCTACATTTTTAAATAAGAATGTCGTTACATCAATACTAAAACACCAAAATAAGTTTAAATGAGTTTTAAAAAATTATGTTCGAATAGGTAGTTGGCCTTAAAGTAGTAATTATTTACTTTCTCTACAATTAACATAATACACCTTATGCGAAATCAAAAATGGGAGACCTAAGCTCCCATTTTTACTGATTATTTTAAAATTTAAGCATTTTGAACTGTAAGTTTCAAACCTAAAGCATTCACTACACGATTGATCGTATCAAAACGAGGTGCTGAGTCATGACGAAGTGCTTTGTAGAGGGCTTCACGGCCAATGCCAGCCTCCTTCGCAATTTGGGTCATACCTCTTGCTTTAGCGATTACACCAAGTGCGTGAGCTAATTCAGCAGGATCATTATCTTCAAGCACCATATTGAGATACACCACAATATCTTCTTCAGTTTTAAGTGATTCAGCCATATCAAAACTTGGTAAATCAGCGACTTTAACCATTTTAATCCTCCAATGTTTTCGATAATTTGACTGCACGATCGATATCTTGTTGTTGTGTGGATTTATCTCCACCACCAAGCATAACAATCACAACGTCACCATGTTGGATATAGTACATCCTCCAACCTGAACCAAAGAATTCTCTCATCTCCCAAACACCTTCTTGGAGAGGCTTGATATCTCCCCAATTCCCACGTTGAACCTTATCTAATCTACGATTCAAGCGAATACGGGTCATATTGTCTTTAATATCATCTAACCATTCATCAAATTCAGGCAGACGTTTAATTTCAATCATGAGGATTCCTTCTATTCTTACTCAATTGTATTCGATCGAATACATAAAGCAAGTATTTTCCCTTTAGATTTGTCTACAAAATTTGTATAACGACTATTATGTTAAGTGAATCTTTTTATAGAACATCACCTCTTTATTTTATTGAGGCTTATTAGCATAATTTGAAATAGAATAGATAAAATGATACTAAGAGTTTTTTCGATATGAAGTTAATAAAGCCGACAATATTGATGTGTGCTGAAAAAACAGGAGGTTTTAACTTGGTAAACTAAACACACTCATCAGGAGTTTACCATGAGCAAGA
>NZ_JBLYZK010000060.1:0-3798 GCF_048551395.1 Acinetobacter sp. TY1 | reverse complement strand
ATGTTCGATTCTGTAAGATTTTGCCAATAGAAAATGAAACACCTTTGCAAAATTTACAATTTTGTATTAACATTTTTATATTAACAAAAAGCGATGCAACTATGGAAATTGAGTTTTCATGGGATGAGCATAAAGCAGAAACAAACCTCAAAAAACATGGTGTAGCTTTTGAAGATGCAACCTTGGTTTTTTATGATGCTCATGCCGTCTTCAAACAGGATCGCTTTGAAAATGGTGAATATCGTTGGCAAGCGGATAGGTCTCGTACACGGGCAGACAGTTTTATTAGTGGCTCATACTGTACAAGATCATAATGGGATTGATCATATCCGTATTATTTCAGCACGACAGGCAGAGAAAAAAGAGAGGAAACAGTATGAAAAAAACCGTTACGTACAAAGTAGATTTGAATAAACCTCCTGTCTTATCTGAAGAACAAAAGGCAAGACTTGAGGCATTAGATAAACGCCCAGACAGTGAAATAGACTTTTCGGATATTCCTGAACTTGATGAAAGCTTTTGGAAAAATGCAGTTCAAAATCCGTTTTATAAGCCAACTAAACAAGTGACAACTGTTCGCATTGATGCCGATGTTATGCAGTGGTTAAAGGCTCAAGGTAAAGGCTATCAGACACGAATGAACAAAATTCTGCGTGATGCTATGTTGAATGATTTGAAAAATCATCCATAAAGAACGAGAACTAAGCCTTGTTCTTTATGAAGTAATATTAAGCCTGTAGATTTAAAATGACGAATAAGTTATTTTTTTAATTTTTCAATACTTCCAGGTAAAGCGAATCTTGGAGGACAGTAATCAGGTAGCTTTTCACCTAACTTCATTTTTTCATCATCAAAAGCTATTCCTGAAAATTGTAAAGACTCACCTAATCTATAAAGCTCTTTTGATTTAATATTTTTTAGACCTATCACCTTATTATAATTATCGAAAAAGACCTCATATTGTTTAGGTATGACTAGAGTATGCATAGTTTCTCTATCACCTCTTACTATGATAGATAAGCAATTATTATGAAGAGTTAAATTTCCTTGAAAGATTGCTTCTAGTTGAGCTAAATTTGGATCAAACCTTACATCTTTAGCTAAAATAAAAAATTGCTTATAGTCGCTTTTCATAGGTTTGATATTAGTATTTTCAGCGGATACTGATGGATCGATATTGGATTTATTGCTGCTGTTATTGATTTCATTAGTATCGAAAAAACAGCCATTTAGAAAAAACAAACTGAATCCTAAAATATAAAACTGAATTTTCATGCTCATGTTTTCCTCCTACCTATTTTTATAAATTTTTATACAATTCATGACCAAATTATTCTGATATGGTTTGTTTTAATTACCCTAGCATTAAATACTCATACAGGTTTCAATATATGAAAAAATTTGTATTTTTCTTAGTCAGTCCGCTTGTAGCCTGTAGTCCAATTACAGAAAAAATTGATTCAAATGTAAGTATTCCACGCATCAAATACACAGGTGGAGTGGATAATGCAAGTTATGGTGAAGCTAAGCTTATTAGGGAAGGCAAATGTTTATACCTACAACATACTGATGGCTCTAAAGTTCTGCCAATTTTTGCCACAAAAACTGTAAATTGGGATAGTAAAACTCATAGTTTAAAAGTAGATTCAGATACTTATTTTCTGGGTGATAAAGCAGCGTATGGAGGGGGACAATCTTACCCTTTAGAAAAAAACAATTATTCCTGGATAACAGAAGTAGATAATAGCTGTGATATCTCACAAGTTATCGTTATTAATAAACTCATAAGGCCAATTTAACAGAACTATCAAAATGAAGAATAGCCTATTTTACTGTCTTGTATTATTTCTACTTATAGGATGCCAGCCATTTGAAAAAACTGGATATATTTCTATTAAAAATCAGACTGATTACCCAATTACCGACCTTAAAATAACTTATATTAGCGCTCAAAAAACTTATAGTTTAGGTACTCTTTATCCTTATTCAGAATATAAATACGCCATTAATTATGAGCATCATAATGAGGATTCGATAAAACTTTCATACCTAGATAAAAGTGATAAAAAGATTAATCACGAAGTAGCTCCTTATGTAGCTAAATATGATAAGAAAAACTATGGCATAACTATTAAATAAATATATGTTTTAAATAGAATTTATAGTTAGTAATTTAACATAAAATCTCTTATGCGAAATTCGATTGTTAGCCTCCAAGTAGAAATGTCCTAGATAAAATGAGCTGATTAATCATCCCATTCGGCTCACAATATGAGCCGAATAAATGCTATATTCAACTCATCTGAAATTTTAGATGAGCGATTGAAAATGCAGGAATGGATCTGGCAAGCAGAAAACTGGACAAATTTTACATGGCTAGATTCAATTATCTTGCCTAAAACCAGACAGATACATCAAAAAATAGGGATTCTTCTTGGGCAAAGTCAGCATGATTTAGCAAAAGAACAGTTCACCCTAGATACTCTGCTTGCCAATCTTGTTGCTTCATCTGCAATTGAAAACGAAACCATCAATGTTTTTTCATTGCGATCATCTCTAGCTCAACGCTTAGGTGTCACACTTGAACAGCCTTATCCAAGCTCAGATCGATCAGAAGGTTTAGCCAATATCATGCTAGATGCGCTGAACGATGTTAAGCAACCATTGACTGTTGAGCGTCTCATGCAATGGCATCGTTGGCTTTTCAATGACCCAGATTGGACAATGCAACGTTTACGCATTGGTCAACTTCGGGGATCAGAGCCTATGCAGGTCGTTTCAGGTCGATTGGATTATCCTAAAGTACATTTTGAAGCACCGCCAAGAGAAGGCTTAGAAGAACGCTTAAATACATTCATAGCGTGGTTTAATCAAAGTCTGAATGATTCATTGCTTGATCCTCTTTTACGTGCAGGCATTACCCATTTATGGTTTGTTACCCTACATCCTTTTGATGATGGGAATGGACGTATTACACGTACACTGACAGACCTTGCCCTAGCTCAAATGGATGAACAGAGTATCCGTTTGTATGCCATGTCTACTGCGATATTGAATAAACGTAAAAGTTACTATGAGATATTAGAACACACTCAAAAAAATGATTCTGATATCACAGATTGGCTCGTTTGGTTTCTAGATACATTGAATGATAGCCTTGAAAAAACCTTAGCGCAGATCAATCGAACATTGTTTAAAAGTCAATTTTGGCATAAGTATTCAAATTTAGCCCTGAGTGAAGAACAACGCAAAGTCCTCAATCGTTTATTAGACGGTGGCGAAAATGGCTTTGAACATGGTATCAGTGCATCACAATATCAAAAGGTTGCAAAAATCAGTAAGGCAACAGCTACTCGCCATTTATCAGACTTGCTTGAGAAAGAATGTATCGTCAAATTGGAAGGTGGTGGACGTAATACACGTTATCAGATCAATACTCAGTTATAGATATTTAAGCAATAAAAAAGCCCAACATCCTGTTGGGCTTTTTTACATATTTGATGCTTTCGGTATAACTCCTGTCGTACCTGCGTCCTTGTTGTTTCTATTATTGTTCTTATCTGGAGCATCCTGCTCTCTATGTCCCCATGATAAGAAATAAGGGTGCGATCGTATAGCCGCAAAACCCCTAAATCACTGTACGCTTTGGCGTACAAAATGGAGTAAAAACTATCCCGGTTTTATCCGCAGAAATTGGGGATATTTTTGGCAATGGATTGATTGATAATACAGAAAAAAACTCAAAATTGATTAAAAAATTAATCAATTCTATTGGCAAAAGCTACCAGTTTTGCTTAA
>NZ_JBLYZK010000059.1:0-3861 GCF_048551395.1 Acinetobacter sp. TY1 | reverse complement strand
CCACTTACCCAAGTTACGCCTTAAATTTGGCTCAATTAGGGGCGCTTTGCATTTCAAATCTTTGTGCAACAAAGCCGCTTCTACTCCAAAAATCTGACAGTCATGCCTTTGCGAACAATTTTAGATAAATTATTTGCGTCCCAATTGGTCAATCGAATACACCCATGCGAAGCTGTTTTAGAAATTAAAGCGGGGTTGGGTGTCCCATGAATTCCAAAAGAAGGTCGAGATAAACCAATCCAAATATTTCCAACTGGATTATTCGGTCCGGGCGGTAAACTAAGAGGTTTAAGATTTTTGCCTTGAATAAAATTCTTAGGGTTATAGCTGTAGTGTGGATTTGGCACAATGCTCCCAATCACATGAGTGCCAGATGGTGAGGGATTATCTTCACTACCAATGGTTGCAGGAAAAGAAGCAATCATCTTATTTTGTTGATCAAGCAAATATAATTGTTTTGAGCCTTTGTGCGCGATAATCATTTTTATATTTTTTGGCAACGTGTTTTTCACATTTGCCACAATAATCTTTTCACCAACTTTATTAAAAGTTGCACCTGAATTTATTTTTTGTAAAAACAATTCATCCATATGAAACTTTTCACCCAGCATCTCAGTCACACGGGTGTAATACAAACCTCGCATCTTTGATTGTTCAGCATAATAGACCTTGCGAAAGTCGTTATTGCAAGTTCATCCGATTTACCAGTGCAGCGATTAAGTTAATGCGTAAACCGAATCTTTTCCGTCTATTTCGATAGCGTTCACTTAATATTCTAAATGTTTTCAATTGACTATTAATATGTTCGATCACAACTCGTATTTTTCCAATCATTTTATTGTACTTTTTCTCAACATCAAATAAGGGTAAATTCTTCTTTTTCTTTATTGGCATCAATAATTTAAAGCCATCTTGCTCTAACCCATAGTACCCTAAATCGGTCATAACATAGTCACAATGTTTGAATTTCTTAACTGTTTTTCTTGCCAATTTAATATCATGCTGACTGCCAGACGATATATCTACTCCTATGATTTGTTTGCTCTTCGGATGATAGATCACTTGGGCTTTTAACGTATGTTTCTTCTTTTTACCACTGTAGAACTTACTCTGATTTTTTTTTCGGGCGTTCTATTGAACATTCTGTCGCATCAATAATTACCCAGTTAAATTGTTCGTCTGCTGTGGTAATGCTTCGTTTTGGCAGGGTAAAACGCCTTGATTTCATTAATGCATCTTCAACCTTTTTAATGGTTCGATTCACATTACTTTCAGCGATATGGTAATTTGCAGCCAATTCCAATTGAGTGCTGTAATTCCGTAAGTAATTGAGTGTTAATAATAATTGATCCTCTATAGCTAAAGTATGAGGACGCCCAGATTTCTTTTTAAGTGATTCTGCTTCTTTTAAAACTTCGACCATTTCACTAAAAACTGGTCGAGGTACGCCAACCAAGCGCTTGAATTCAGAATCTGAAAAACGGTTTAATTTCTGATATTTCATGGAATCTATATTGAGGCAGTTTTTACTTTCGCAAGAGGTCTAATCTACAGGAATAGATTGAGCATAAGGCCCCTTCAAGTCTTGTGCAGTAATCGTGTATTCAATAAATGTTGGTTGGGTTGTATCTTCATTTAAAAGATGCCAAGTATTTGCGTCTAAGATTCCATCACCACTTAGACCCTTCATAATTTGAAAAGCTGAAATCGCTTTAACAGTATTTAAGCCCAATGAACCATCAATCGCCCCTGAGGATGAATAGTGGCGACTCAACAGGACTTGTAACTTTGCGTAAACAGGAAGATAGCCTTTTTCAAGATTGTCTGACCATTCAGCTTTATTTAGATTATCTAAAGACCATGTGCTGGGTTGATTTAACAATGCCAAATTGTTCTGATCATTAGTTGAAATACTAAGTAGACTGTGCGGTTCTAGTGCGTTTGCATAAGTTGAAAAAATACAGATATTACTCAAGCAAATAATTAAGAAACGACTCAACATAGTAGCTAATCCCAAGGTAAAACGATTTATCAAAATGACAAAACCAATAGTTTAAATAAAGTTAAATAAATGCGCCTTTGTAATAATTTTAGTTAAAAAAATGCCAACTTAAGAAGGTAAATGTATATGGACTGTAACACTAATATTGTATATTAATTAACTAAACTAGGATAATTTCGTGTCCGCGCTAAATAAATTTAGCCATATAGGCATAAATAATTGATATGGCTAAACATTTAAATTGAGGTAAAGTTATAAATGAATACAACAGTAAAAGTAATCTCGGTTGACGGTGATGTTTGGCGCTTTTCCAATACAAATAAAAAATTAATTCTAAAAAAAGGGGCGAAACTTCAGGCAAAGGATGTATTGCATCTTTCTGAAGAAAGCAATGTCGTATTGCAGCTTTCAAATGGTCGTGTAGTCGAAATACACGGCAAAGATTTAATCAATAACGATGGTAATTTCAGTCTTAATTCCTTACTGGTCGAGTCAAATTCAGATATCGACAAAATTGTAAATTTTGCAAAATCATTTCAGCAAATGAATGAATCTGAACAACAAAATGATGTTGTTCGCTTAGACGACGGTCGCGTATTCAAAAAAGAGGGTAAAGATTACGTTGAAATTGCAGGAGAGTCTTTTGAGGGTGATCCTGAGGCAACACAAGGCGGCCACCGTTTTGTCCAGATTGCTAGAGTGGGTGAAACTTCTATAGCTGATGGCATTAACCCTTTGATGCTGAATAGGGTGGTCGATAATATTCCACCTTTAGGGATTGAATATCCAGCATCCTTATCAGTTATTAAGCCTTTTGAACATGGTTTGGGCGGTGGAAGTTGGATGCCATTGTCTGTATCTACACTAACAGGAAATACCCCCCCTGTTGCAGTGAATGACAACTACACCACGCCGCACAACACCCCAGTGGTTCTCAATCCACTACAAGGTGATACCGATCCAGAAAATGACGCCTTAAGCATTACCAGCATTAACGGCGTCACCCTGACACCAGGTACAGCACAGAGCATTCCTGTAACCAATGGCGTTGTGACTGTTGCTGCTGATGGCACCATCACCTTTACTCCAAATACAGGATTTGTGGGTCAAGAGACCTTTAACTACAGCATCAGCGATGGCCAAGGTGGCAGCTCAACAGCGACTGGAACCATCAACGTTTCAGCAGCACCAAACACACCACCTGTTGCAAGCGATGACACGTACAACACCGCATTCAACACGCCAGTGACCTTAAACCCATTGGCAAATGATACCGATGCAGATGGCAACCCATTGACCATCACCGCGATCAATGGCGTGACCTTGACCCCGGGCACCGCACAACAAATCAACACCCCGAACGGTGTGGTAAACATTGATGCCCAAGGCACCATTACCTTCACCCCGAACACAGGCTTTAGCGGTCAAGAAAGCTTTAACTACAGCATCAGCGATGGCCAAGGTGGTACGTCGACGGCGAATCAGATCATCAGTATTGCGCCAGTGGCGAATGACGACACAGCGACGGTGGACGAAGGTGACACCGTGGTGATAGCGGTCAAGGGCAACGACACCGATGCCGAAGACGGTACGCCAGCAGGTGTGGTGACCATCGTGGGCGCACCAGCCAACGGTACCGTGACGGTGAATGCCAATGGCACCGTGAGCTATGTACATGATGGTTCAGAAACCACCTCGGACAGCTTCACCTATACCGTGACCGACAGCAATGGTGTCGTGTCCAATACAGCGACAGTCAACATCACAGTGAATCCAGTGAACGATGCGCCAGTTGCGAATGACGACACAGCGACGGTGGACGAAGGTGACACCGTGGTGATAGCGGTCAAGGGCAACGA
>NZ_JBLYZK010000058.1:0-4757 GCF_048551395.1 Acinetobacter sp. TY1 | reverse complement strand
GTTTTAGGAGTAGGTTTATTCATTTTGAAATTATAGGACTGAATAAACCTTATAGGCTAGGTTTGTGCAACAAAGCCCCTTAATAATAGTTTTTAATAAATGTAGCTTTACAATCGATGTATTTTAATGAGGTATTTTAGATGTAAAAATGCCTATTACTTTACGAAAGTCTTCCAAATTGACTAAAAAAAATAAAAGAACAACTTTAAATAATCTTACTTTCAAGGAGTAAGTAATGTGGTTCCGTTAATTAGACCACTCAATCTAGTTTTATAAGTGATAAATCCGCTCGTTATTGAGGATACTCCTGAAATTTCAGAACAAGATACTGAGCACAACAAGCTAATCAAACCAATCGTCTGCTCTGCTTGATACATTCCCCCACCAAGCTCGAAGCTAAAGTGGGGGGCTTATCGGCCAGTGTAAATCTAGATTTACGGCTTTAGATGCTAGTGGTTCTGATCATTAAAATCTAGTTTCAAAATAACCATCTAATTTTTTGAATTGTTTACCCTGAATTCTATTCAGGAATTGAGTGACAATAATTGTGACCTCTGCAATATCTTCATCTGTACTTCTTATAGCATTATGAACATCAAGCTTAGTTCGCCAATTCGTTGTTTGTATAGAACTCTCATCTCCCTTTGACAACAAAGGTAAGTTCAAATAAGCAATCTCTCCAAGATAATCCCAAGAACAAAAACTTTTACCTTTTTCCTCAAATAAGAAGTTTTTAGCACTTGTGAATGCCAAAACTTCTTTACCATTTTTCATAATTTTCTTTAGAAAAATATAGTTAATTTGCTCATTGATCTTGGTTGGATTTTGATGGTCTGGCAGGAACGTCAAATAAGATAAAACTGATACTTTGCCTAATGAAATATTAGGATTTATCTTTGTCTTACAATACTCAAACAAGGTTCCGTCAAAATTTTCATATACACCATTATTAGGTAAGTTATAGAAATCATATTTTTTTGATATGTCTTCAAGAATGAACTCAAGTGCTGGATAAATACCAATAGCCATGCACTCATGTAACCTATTCTCTGGATACTTTTTTATATCCGCAAAAATAGTACGACTGAAATGAACAAGATTTTCCCACAATACCTTTTCTTCAAAATTATTTTTTTCAACTGTGACTATTAGATTGTCAGCTACTTCTTGTTTCTTCGTTTGAAGTTCTTCTTTTCCCTTAGCAATTTTTGCTTGTTTTTTTGCTTCTTCCCTTTTTAATTCTTCTTGAGCTACACGCTTACGTTTTTCTTCCATCATTTTTTCATACGCTATATCTTCCTGACTTCGTGTATCTTTATAAGGTTGCGCGTCATGCATCTTAAATTTTCCCGTATCAGAACGGTAACCCAAGTAAAAAATTATAAAAGATATAATGATTGCGATAATTAAAAGTGTCATTTTTCAGTATTTTATGAAGAAGTTATAAAATTATAATGTGGTTCCGTTAATTAGACCACTCAATTCAGTTTTATAAGTGATAAATCCGCTCTAAATATTTAAATTATGCTGCCATTACTTTTAGTAAATGTTGATCATAAAATTCATCCGGTGTTGCCTTATTCAAACTTGAATGAGGACGTATCATGTTATAAAAATCCAAATATTCAGCAATTGATTGTTTCGCTTGTTTAACCGTATCGTAAGCCTTCAAATAGACTTCCTCATGCTTCACGCTGCGCCATAAACGCTCAATCATTACATTATCCATCCATCGTCCTTTCCCATCCATACTGATACGGATATTTCGCAATTTTAACTCATTCAAAAATGCCTCGCTTGTGAATTGACTGCCTTGGTCTGTATTAAACACCTCAGGACAACCATATTTCACAATTGCTTCTTGCAACGCATCTATGCAAAAGTCTGTTTCCATACTGATCGATACTCGATGAGCCAGTACTTTACGACTATGCCAATCTATAATTGCACACAGATAGACAAAGCCTTTAGCCATAGGAATGCAATTGATAGAACCATTCACCACCATTTCTTTCGTGCAATTGTCTAAGCTTTAAATCATATAACCCTTTAATACACAACTCTTCGTGGTTTCCACGCACCGTTCTAAACCATGGCCTTTTCAGTAATGAAATGCACTCTAAATTCTCTTTGCCTTTATCTACAAGATCGCCCGTACAGATCAATAAATCTTCATCAAAATTAAAGCTAATGGAATTAAGATGATTCATTAATAGCTGATAAGAACCATGCAAATCACCCACCACATAGACTGATTTGAAAACTGATCCATCTATACTCTGAACATGTTTCATCATGTCTGATCGTCACCTGATTGATTAAAGGCATTATGCTAATAGGAATTTAACTAATTCAATAATTTAGAACTAGAAGTATCACAGAAATCAACCTGTAATCTTCACTGTATATCACCAATCTAATTCTGGTTTGGCTGTCGGTTTTTCCTGAATTTTCGCTTTTTTATTGTTACCCGAAGCTCTTTTACGAACCTTACCTTGTAGTTTTAACAACTCTATAGGTGACAATGGCACTTCCGGTATTAAAACATTAAAATTATTCAGCATATTTAATGCACCTAAAATGGCGATTAAGTCCGAAAGCTTAGCATCACCTTTTTCAGCATTTAACACCGTTCTTCTACTGACCCAAGCTTTACTTGCAACTTCCTCTTGTGTCATATCTAGATTCAATCGAATGCGTTTTAAACGCTGTCCTAGCACTGCTGCAATATATATTGGACTATCATTTTCTGAATACATCATTCTGCATCAATCTCAAGTATTTTTATAAATTTGCACATAATAAATTCAAGTCATTAAGTCCATATATTGCACATAAGTGCTTAATTTTGCCAGTTCTGTGCAAATTTGTGTATATAACATAATATCTATTTCAATGGAGCTCAAATGAGGCTAAATGATGGTGTTATCGTGAACCGTTCCATTGGCTCAATCTGAGCTTTTCTTCTTTATAAATAAAATAAGAAATAGAATAATTAATATATTTAGCGTTTAACAAATTTTTAATACATTTTAATTTTATTTTTCACATTTTTCTAATAATTATTAAAAACGGGCCTTGACGCTACTTAAGATACTGGATAATCTTGTTTTACACAGCAAAATCTGTGGGCAGACGTGGAAATCTGTTAGAATCTAGGTGCAATTAAATGTCGCACTTGCGGCTATTTTTTTGCCTACTGTTAAGCGCAGCCCTTATGGCGGTTTGACAGGGCAGCTTTGTGCTGGCCGATCCTAGATTCGGTATTTCCACCCCTGCCAAACTGCCACCATCTCACGTGGAAATGAGGTGTGGTAGGTAATCTAACCTATCTAGGAAAATGCTATGAATATTCAATTCAATGCTGCAAACCTTTGCACGCCAAAAAAACTTGCTGCACAACTTATTGTTGATGCCGCTAAAATTCTTAATCATGAACAACGTCAAGCCTTAGTCGATATTTTCAAGACTTTGGATCAAGCTGAGAAATCAACACCTGATACTCACCTCTTTCATAAAAATACACATTCAACTCTAAAAACCACTCCCCAAGAATTTATCTATCAAGATGAATATGCTCAAAATGAATTCAATCAAGAATATTGGAGTGGCCATCATTGTGATTCATATACACAACAAGATTACCCTGAGGATTGGGTAAAACGTACACAGCAATGTCCTCGTCATCATTTCTCAAATACGACTTACTGAGTTTTGGAGAAATACATATGACAAAGAAAACAAAATTACTGGTACAAGGTGATTACCCTCTGATCGCGTCTCCTACGCTTGCAGTAAAGTACGGAGTCCCATCAGCGATGTTCTTACAAAAGCTGCATTATTGTCTTCAAAGTAAAGATGCGATCAGCTTAAAAGATCAGAAATTCTTCTATCATACATATGATAAGTGGGCTGAAACGCTCGGGATTTATAGTGTTTCAACGATTAAACGTATCGTCAGTAAATTAAAAAAAGCTGAAATCCTGATCGTAAAAAAACTAGCACAAAATAAATGGCTTCAAACTAATTTCTATACGATTAACTACCGCAAGTTGAGCAGTTTGTTAAAAGACTCGCAAGAGCCTAAACATATTGATCAATCAGATGTAAAGTTAGCCCCTATCAGATCACAAAGCACAGATGTTATTCCAAAGCCCCAAGCAACATCTAAGCTTTCTGTTACACAGCCTTTCGAGATCAAAAAAGCTAAAGTAGTTACAACGGCAGGCTTAAGCCAAGCTTTAAATCCTGTAGCTCACGATTCTGCATTGAAAGCTATGTCTATTGAAAAACGTGGTTTATACCATCAGCTTTTAAAATTTAAAGTCGATATTCACTACGATGATACGCGAATTGATGAATGGCTTAACAAAAGAAATTATGTGATCCAAAAAATTGCATATTTAAAAGATCAATTGGGACATATGAAAATGCTGTGGCATACACCTGAGCAGCTTGGGCTTCATTAATATTCAAAAAATCCCTAAAAAGTTGGGAGCCTTTTAGCTCCCAATTTCATCATTTAATGTTCATTACTAAACATTTGGTCCATCGTCTATTTCAATATACGTACTAGCAATATGATCCTTTTGAACATTCTTGAGACCATTATCAAGCTGACTCATCATTTGAACTCGCTCTACTGACTCTACACTCACAGTTGTTTTCTCCTGCACAATATGAACCGTACCGGGTTTGTCGGAGAGTCAATATTCTGAGAGACTATCCCGATGAAAAAACCAAACTATACCCCCGAA
>NZ_JBLYZK010000057.1:0-4865 GCF_048551395.1 Acinetobacter sp. TY1 | reverse complement strand
TAAGGCATAGCGTTTAGTCATAAAAGTATAATGGGGACAAGGTGGTTTTCCTCAAGGTAATTGATGACACGCCCTAGATAAAATACTTTAAATTTCTAAGTTTTTAGAAACTACGACCCTCTCCTTTTTCTTCATACGTTATTCCCTCACGAATATGATACAGTCGCTGGAAAGTCGGAATAATTTTATCGTCATGTGTAACAACAATAATTGCTGTTTGAAATTTTTCCGCCATTTCGTGCAACAAACGAATTACAGTCATGGCACGAACGCTGTCTAAAGGTGCCGTTGGCTCATCTGCCAAAATGACAGGTGGCTTATTAATCAAGCCGCGTGCAATAGCTACACGTTGTTGTTCACCACCTGATAATTGCCCAGGCATGGCATGAACACGATGCTGAACATCTAAAGCAGTCAAAATTTCTAAAGCACTTGCACGTGCAGTGTCATTAGGAACACCTGCAAGCATAGGTAATAGCGCAACATTATCTAAAACATTCAAAAAAGGAATCAAATAAGGTGTTTGGAACATAAAACCAATTTTGTCACGTCGCAATGCACTTAAATCTTTTACCAACCAGTGTTGATCAAAAATCACTTCACTCCCTAAAGTCATACGTCCTTCAGTGGGATCAATCACAGCGCCTAAACATTTTAATAAGGTACTTTTACCTGAACCTGACGGACCAATCAGTCCAACAACTTCTCCTGGATCCACCCACATATTGACATCTTTTAATGCATAAAAAGCATTATCACCTTGCCCAAAACGTTTTTTTAAACCCTCAATTAAAATTCCGTGGGTCATGTGTTATCCTCCAATTGCTTCGGCTGGATCAATACGTAATGCCATACGAATAGCTACTAGACTTGCCAACATACAAATCAACATCACAGCAATAAATCCAAGAATAGAATCCTGAGGAATCAATAATACATACTTTGGAAAATATGGCGCAGCAAAGGTTGAAGTGATTTTACCTATAGTAAATCCAATTAGACCAAGTGCGAGCGCTTGCTGTAAGATCATCCAGGCAATCGTTCGGTTGCGTGTTCCAATTAGTTTCAGAACTGCAATTTCTCGAATTTTATCCATGGTTAGGGTATAAATAATAAATGCCACAATTGCCGCGCTCACCAAAGCCAAAATTACTAAAAACATCGCAATCTGCCTTGCTGATGTTGCAATCATCTTGCTAATTAAAATATGTTCCATTTGAAGACGCGTGTAGACAGTCAGTTGCTGCCAACGTTGGATGTGTTCAGCAGTATCTTCTGCGGAAGTACCAGTTTTAAGACGGACTAAAATTGCATTTACATAACGATTGCTGGTTTGAGCACTCAGAACACTGTCTAATAAATCTGGATACGCAGGACGATTGTAAATCGGATTTTGTGCGGTACGTCGGCGGTCTTGTAAAATTGCCGCATTATCTTTTTGAAATTGGGCTTGTTGTGCATCTTTAAGCGGAATAAAAATCATCGGGTCACCACCTGATGACACCATTCGTCGAGTCAATCCTACTACAGTAAAATAATTACGACGGATTTTGATGCGATCACCTAATTTAAGTCCTGAAGTGATGTCTACAACAGCTTCATAGTGCCCCCGAGTCAATTGACGTCCCGCTAAAAGGTAAGGTGGCCAGCCTAAATTATTCCAGGCATGTTCACCTGTATGGATTCCAACCACCATCGCACGGATATCTTTATCTTTATAATGAACTTGTGTGGTCAGATAAGTAATATTTGAGGCATGTTCTACTTCAGGTGTAGTCATGACACTACGATATAAATCATCACGCACACTAGAAGGTTCAGCATATGGACCAAGCGTATCTTGTTGTACCACCCATAAATCTGCACCGCTATTATTTAATAAAGCCTTGGCATCATCCACCATACCACGGTAGACACCCGCCATAATTAGAGTCACGCCGATCAACAAGCCAAGTCCAAAACCAGTAAAAACAAACTTACCCCATGAATGGAATATATCCCGACCGGCTAAGCTAATCATTCAGATGTTCCTGCAAGATTTTTTACAATACGCAAACGGTTTTTCGCATTAAGTGGTTTTTCACTATATAAAACGATTTGATCATTTTCTGATAGACCATCGAGTACTTGAACATCACCCTCTAAATTAGAGCGACCTAGTTTAATTTCAATAAATTGTAGTTTTTGATCTGTCACTTTCCAGACACCGACTTGGTTATTGATGCGGTGAATAGCAGCATTTGGAATAGCAAGGCTGCGAGACAGTGGTGCTAATTTAATTGTCACTTCTGCTAATTCACCTAAAGGGGGTAGAGGGTTAGGTTGTTGACTAAAGACTACTTTGGCTAAGATTTCTTCGGTAATAACATCTGCACGAGGCTCTACCCATAAGACTTGACCTGAAAGCGTGTTACTTTGACGCGAACGTAAATGAATTTGTGCAGGTAAACCTGAGGCTAAGCCAATCGCACTAGATTGATCGAAGCGTGTATTCAACCAAATAGACTTCGGGTCTACAATTTCCAATACGGTTTGCCCTGCAACTACAGTAGAGCCAGGTTCTGCATAACGGGCTGTGACTATACCTGGTGCTGTTGCCATTAAATTTAAATTGTCGCGCTGGGCTTGTAGTGTATTGAGGTCTGCACGAGCTTTATTAAGTTCTTGTTGCATTGAGCCAAGTGCTGTTGTAGCGAGATCAAGCTCCTGCTGCTTAATCGCGAGTGACTCTTGACTGGTGGCATTGATTTTGGTGAGTTGCTGATAGCGTTGAACTTGTTGCTGTGCAAACTTTTGACGAATTTGAATATCTTGTTGCTGAGAGATGATTTTTTGGATAATGGCACGTTGTGCAAGTGTTTTTTCTTCCAAATCGACTGGATCCATTTCTCCCAAGAGCTGTCCAGTTTGTACAGCATCGCCAATATCGACTTGAAGGTTTTTAAGACGACCTGCCGCTGTGGGACCAATTTTGTAATTATGACGAGCTTCAACAGTCGCTATACCAAACAGACTAGGCTGAATAGATTTATACTTAACCTGTGTCAGACTGACCTTGACTGGTGCAAAAGGTCCTGTACGTAGCAGGACATAAACCAAAAATAAAATTAATGTAATAAGCACTACAAAAACGGAAAGAGCCCTCTTTCCTAATGGAAATATTTGCATCTGTATTTTGCTTATCTTGATTAATTAAGAATAATATAATCTATTCTTAAATATTGTAAATAACAATTCCTTCTTAATTTAGATACTTAATCGGTCCGAGGCTGCCACTATCCAAGCTCATTCCACTGAATTATCACTTTCTAATGAACGAATTCCTTCCCAAAAAGCACTGTAGTAAGCTCTCTAGTGAACACACCTTACAAAGCTATTCGATAATCCTTAATTTGGTCCCCACTTAAAATAAGTGGAGACTTAATTCATGACTACAAATACTCATGCATGGGATGTAAGAGCTAGCTGTTTGCAGGATCACTGTACAGTGGTCAACGAGCTGTGAACACATGATGCTTACAGTCAGCGAAACTGAATGGACTGGATCCGTATGCCTATATGAGTGATTTATTCAGTATTGATGATGCAAAATGACTTTATTGCACCAAAAATCAACGTGACTGAACTGGATGAAGGTGCAAAACCATTTGATATCGTGCTTGAAAAATGTGACATAAAATTGAATACTATGATGAGTAACAGTTTCGGTTTTGGCGGTGTAAATGCATGTCTTGTTTTCAAAAAATTGAGAAGGCTAAGCTAAAAATTGTTGATCATTCGGCAACGGATGATCAACTTCTGCCACACTGCCCTTAAAAGGGTGAATAGATGGATGCTCCTTCTGATGCTTTCTTGTGGGTAAAAGCATTACATATTATTGCTGTAGTTTGCTGGTTCGCCGCTTTGTTCTACTTGCCACGTTTATATGTTTATCATGCGATGAGTGAAGATGCCACGAGTCATCAGCGTTTCCAGATTATGGAACGAAAGTTGTACCGCGGCATCATGTGGCCGTCAATGCTTGCCACTCTCATCACAGCGCATTTTTTAGTGGATTGGGGTGATGCAACTCGACATTACCATGAAGCACTCTGGTTTTACCTGAAAGTTGGATTAGTGGGCTTACTGGTGATTTACCATTTTTTTTGTGGTTATTACCGTAAAAAACTGATGGAAAACCCGCATTACAAATCACATAAGTTTTGGCGTTTCTTCAATGAAATGCCAACGCTTATTTTACTCGCAGTAGTGATTTTAGTGGTGGTTAAACCGCAGTTTTAATCCAGTTGATTTTAAAAAACCTCCTAAGTCGGTTTTTTTGGTGAGAATATATACACTTTAAATGGGTTCTAACAACAATTCGTATATTAATATAAATAACTTAAAAATCATTTATGAGAAAAATAGGTAAAAATCCATTTTCGAAACAACTTGGTTGTTTCTCAATTAAAAAAAGCGTGGATATCGTAAGCGTCCGCTGAACACACCTTATGAATTCATCCTATAAGCTTTAATTTAGTCCCCACTTAAAAACAAAGTGGGGACTTAAATTTATGACTACAAATAATCAGACATCCATCGCATCTCTTGCGAAAAAACGAAGAACATACAGTGCTGAATTTAAGATCGTTCAGGCTTGTAAAGCACCAGACGTTTCAATTGCTTCGGTCGCTTTGAAACATGGATTGAATACAAATCTTGTATCCAAATGGATTCGCTTAATTGGGCACTGTTGCAAATAACCACGAATGGTAAGCTGAAGACTGTTTTAGCTAAAGGTGCAGCATATGAATCCTTTCCATGGTCGGCATTTTCAGGGCGAAATCATTCTTTGGGCTGTGCGCTGGTATTGTAAATATGGCATT
>NZ_JBLYZK010000056.1:0-4937 GCF_048551395.1 Acinetobacter sp. TY1 | reverse complement strand
CAATAAAAAACACCCTCTGTCTTATGACAGAGGGTGTTTTAGATTTAAAAGCTGGCGATGACTTACTCTCACATGGGTAACCCCACACTACCATCAGCGCAAAGAGGTTTCACTTCTGAGTTCGGGAAGGGATCAGGTGGTTCACTCTTGCTATTGTCGCCAGCAAACTGTTTATGGATATTCACTTAGTCTTACATTTTGCTAAGTTTTTTCCAAAAGAGTTATTAACAGGTATATTTGAGTTGGTATTGTAACTAGCTTTGTAACTAAATCAAGCATTTTGCATTGAATTTAAAGAAACATACAACTGTTTGGGTGTTGTATAGTCAAGCCTCACGAGCAATTAGTATTGGTCAGCTTCATGCATCACTGCACTTCCACATCCAACCTATCAACGTCGTAGTCTTCAACGGCTCTTTAGAGGACATAAAGTCCTAGGGAAATCTTATCTTGAGGTAGGCTTCCCGCTTAGATGCTTTCAGCGGTTATCCCTTCCGAACATAGCTACCCGGCGATGCGACTGGCGTCACAACCGGTACACCAGAGGTTCGTCCACTCTGGTCCTCTCGTACTAGGAGCAGATCCTCTCAAATTTCCAACGCCCACGGTAGATAGGGACCGAACTGTCTCACGACGTTCTAAACCCAGCTCGCGTACCTCTTTAAATGGCGAACAGCCATACCCTTGGGACCTGCTTCAGCCCCAGGATGAGATGAGCCGACATCGAGGTGCCAAACACCGCCGTCGATATGAACTCTTGGGCGGTATCAGCCTGTTATCCCCAGAGTACCTTTTATCCGTTGAGCGATGGCCCTTCCATACAGAACCACCGGATCACTAAGACCTACTTTCGTACCTGCTCGACTTGTGGGTCTCGCAGTTAAGCGCGCTTTTGCCTTTATACTCTACGCGTGATTTCCGACCACGCTGAGCGCACCTTCGTACTCCTCCGTTACTCTTTAGGAGGAGACCGCCCCAGTCAAACTACCCACCAGACATGGTCCTCGCTCCAGATTATGGAGCAGAGTTAGAACCTCAATATTACCAGGGTGGTATTTCAAGATTGGCTCCACCGTAACTAGCGTCACGGTTTCAAAGCCTCCCACCTATCCTACACAAGTAAGATCAAAGTTCAATGTCAAGCTGCAGTAAAGGTTCACGGGGTCTTTCCGTCTAGCCGCGGGTACACCGCATCTTCACGGCGAATTCGATTTCACTGAGTCTCTGCTGGAGACAGCGCCCCCATCATTATGCCATTCGTGCAGGTCGGAACTTACCCGACAAGGAATTTCGCTACCTTAGGACCGTTATAGTTACGGCCGCCGTTTACTGGGGCTTCGATCAAGAGCTTCGCTTACGCTAACCCCATCAATTAACCTTCCAGCACCGGGCAGGCATCACACCCTATACGTCCACTTTCGTGTTTGCAGAGTGCTATGTTTTTAATAAACAGTTGCAGGGGCCTGGTTTCTGTGGCTGTCAACCGCTCAGGGAGTAAATCCCATCACCGTCGACAGCGTACCTTCTCCCGAAGTTACGGTACCATTTTGCCTAGTTCCTTCAGCAGAGTTCTCTCAAGCGCTTTGGTCTACTCGACCTGACCACCTGTGTCGGTTTCGGGTACGATTCCTGTGTAACTGAAGCTTAGAGACTTTTCCTGGAAGCATGGTATCAGCCACTTCACTGTACAAGTACAGCTTGCTATCAGTTCTCAGCATAGAGTACCCCGGATTTGCCTAAGATACATGCCTACAACCTTTCACCTGGACAACCAACGCCAGGCTGACTTAACCTTCTCCGTCCTCTCATCGCATTACACAGAAGTATTGGAATATTAACCAATTTCCCATCGACTACGCCTCTCGGCCTCGCCTTAGGGGTCGACTCACCCAGCCCCGATTAACGTTGGACTGGAACCCTTGGTCTTTCAGCGTGCGAGTTTTTCACTCGCATTGTCGTTACTCACGTCAGCATTCGCACTTCTGATACCTCCAGCATACTTCTCAATACACCTTCATCGGCTTACAGAACGCTCCCCTACCACTTGCAATAAATTGCAAATCCGCAGCTTCGGCATATAGTTTTAGCCCCGTTACATCTTCCGCGCAGGCCGACTCGACTAGTGAGCTATTACGCTTTCTTTAAAGGGTGGCTGCTTCTAAGCCAACCTCCTAGCTGTCTATGCCTTCCCACATCGTTTCCCACTTAACTATAATTTTGGGGCCTTAGCTGGCGGTCTGGATTGTTTTCCTCTTGACTACGGACGTTAGCACCCGCAGTCTGTCTCCCGGATAGTACTCATTGGTATTCGGAGTTTGCATCGGTTTGGTAAGTCGGGATGACCCCCTAGCCGAAACAGTGCTCTACCCCCAATGGTATTCGTCCGAGGCGCTACCTAAATAGCTTTCGGGGAGAACCAGCTATCACCAAGTTTGATTAGCCTTTCACCCCTATCCACAAGTCATCCCCTGGCTTTTCAACGACAGTGGGTTCGGTCCTCCAGTTAGTGTTACCCAACCTTCAACCTGCTCATGGATAGATCACCTGGTTTCGGGTCTACACCCAGCAACTAAACGCCCTATTAAGACTCGGTTTCCCTACGGCTCCCCTATGCGGTTAACCTTGCTACTGAATGTAAGTCGCTGACCCATTATACAAAAGGTACGCAGTCACCGGACACAATGCCGGCTCCCACTGCTTGTATGCATGCGGTTTCAGGATCTATTTCACTCCCCTCACAGGGGTTCTTTTCGCCTTTCCCTCACGGTACTGGTTCACTATCGGTCAGTCAGGAGTATTTAGCCTTGGAGGATGGTCCCCCCATATTCAGACAAGGTTTCACGTGCCTCGCCCTACTCGTCATCATTATATGTGCCCTTTCGTGTACGGGACTATCACCCTCTACGGTAGCACTTCCCAGAGCTTTCCGCTAAAGCACATATAACTTAATGGGCTGTTCCCCGTTCGCTCGCCGCTACTAAGGGAATCTCAATTGATTTCTTTTCCTAAGGGTACTGAGATGTTTCACTTCCCCTCGTTCGCCTCGCAACACTATGTATTCATGTTGCGATACCTACCTTATGGTAAGTGGGTTTCCCCATTCAGAAATCTCCGGATCATAGGATATTTGCCGCCTCCCCGGAGCTTATCGCAGGCTATTACGTCTTTCATCGCCTCTGACTGCCTAGGCATCCACCACATGCACTTAATTACTTGACTATACAACCCCAAACAGTCGTTAATCTTTACAAGCAAGATTATCAACATTACAGTTTAGAATTCTGTGAACTTAATCACTGTACAGCTTCTATTAGATTCATATACCAAAACGCTTGATTCAGTTAATCGCTAGTTCTCATCACTTCTTAATCACTTCAATATGTCACTTACGTGTCATATTGTTATGTTTAATTAGCTCTGAGCCTTAAACAATTTATTTCAACTCAAATATATTCTGTTAATGATTGACTGCCATCTCGTCGATGCGCAGCAAACTGTGATAAATCACAGAACTTAATAAATCAATATCAATCTTAAAATTGAGTATTTATTAAATTCTATAATCTAACTTCTTAGCTTAATTACTCTAAAGTAATGGTGGAGACTAACGGAGTCGAACCGTTGACCTCCTGCGTGCAAAGCAGGCGCTCTACCAACTAAGCTAAGTCCCCAGCTTAAGATCTCGTATCTAATGCTCTGTGCTTTTCAGTCAGAATGGTGGGTCTGACAAGACTTGAACTTGTGACCCCACGCTTATCAAGCGTGTGCTCTAACCAACTGAGCTACAGACCCTCAGATACTTCAATGAAGAACAACTTGTTGTGGATTCTTACCGGCCATCAATCTTTCGTTAAGGAGGTGATCCAGCCGCAGGTTCCCCTACGGCTACCTTGTTACGACTTCACCCCAGTCATCGGCCACACCGTGGTAAGCGTCCTCCTTACGGTTAGACTACCTACTTCTGGTGCAACAAATTCCCATGGTGTGACGGGCGGTGTGTACAAGGCCCGGGAACGTATTCACCGCGGCATTCTGATCCGCGATTACTAGCGATTCCGACTTCATGGAGTCGAGTTGCAGACTCCAATCCGGACTACGATCGGCTTTTTGAGATTAGCATCCTATCGCTAGGTAGCAACCCTTTGTACCGACCATTGTAGCACGTGTGTAGCCCTGGTCGTAAGGGCCATGATGACTTGACGTCGTCCCCGCCTTCCTCCAGTTTGTCACTGGCAGTATCCTTAAAGTTCCCGGCATAACCCGCTGGCAAATAAGGAAAAGGGTTGCGCTCGTTGCGGGACTTAACCCAACATCTCACGACACGAGCTGACGACAGCCATGCAGCACCTGTATGTAAGTTCCCGAAGGCACCAATCCATCTCTGGAAAGTTCTTACTATGTCAAGACCAGGTAAGGTTCTTCGCGTTGCATCGAATTAAACCACATGCTCCACCGCTTGTGCGGGCCCCCGTCAATTCATTTGAGTTTTAGTCTTGCGACCGTACTCCCCAGGCGGTCTACTTATCGCGTTAGCTGCGCCACTAAAGTCTCAAAGACCCCAACGGCTAGTAGACATCGTTTACGGCATGGACTACCAGGGTATCTAATCCTGTTTGCTCCCCATGCTTTCGTACCTCAGTGTCAGTATTAGGCCAGATGGCTGCCTTCGCCATCGGTATTCCTCCAGATCTCTACGCATTTCACCGCTACACCTGGAATTCTACCATCCTCTCCCATACTCTAGTCTCCCAGTATCGAATGCAATTCCTAAGTTAAGCTCAGGGATTTCACATCCGACTTAAAAGACCACCTACGTACGCTTTACGCCCAGTAAATCCGATTAACGCTCGCACCCTCTGTATTACCGCGGCTGCTGGCACAGAGTTAGCCGGTGCTTATTCTGCGAGTAACGTCCACTATCCAAGAGTATTAGTCTC
>NZ_JBLYZK010000055.1:0-5411 GCF_048551395.1 Acinetobacter sp. TY1 | reverse complement strand
TACATCTGATACATCTGATACATCTGATACATCTGATACATCTGATACATCTGATACATCTGATACATCTGATACATCTGATACATGTAACTGATTATTAGTTGAGATTTTCTCTGAGCTGAAATTGACTGCTGTTACGTCAGCTGCAGAAAATTGATAGCTTTTACTGATAGTTCTTTCTTTAATAGGAGGATCACCAAATTGGATAATATAATTTGCATCAGTCACTGCCTTAATTGTTACTAGACCAAATTTATGATGTTTGACTTGATCCCCAATATTTAATTCATGTTGAGCTGTTGTATCTCCTGATGAATGTGCAAAATCTTTAAGTAGAGATTCGATAAATTTTTGAGTTAAAGGAGAGGGCTCATTCAATAAACTTCGATCAAAGTCAAACAAGAAACGTGAAGGGATTTTATTCGATCCTCTTTCAGTAAGGCCTTCAGATTCAGTGATGTACAATAAGTCTTCAGCACGTGTGAAAGCAACATAAGCTAATCTACGATCTTCCTCTAGTTTGACTCTATCTGAAAGAGATTTTGCGTTTGGTAAAGATCCATCATTAAAATGAGGTAAAAAAACAGCTTTAAACTCTAGGCCTTTAGAAGAGTGGATGGTCATAATTTGGATTTCATCTTTTTCTTCATCTTCATCAGCTTCACGAGTATGTTCATTAAGAATATCGATGTATTCTGATAATGGTACATCTTGCTGCCTGCGAATTTCGAGTTGTAAAACTGAATCAATTAAATCTTCTACATTAATAATGCGTTGCTCGTTAGTACCTTCTCTCAAATAGTTGAGATATCCTGATGCTCTTAATACATTATGAATTAGGGTCGAAAGTTTTGTTGATGTTTTTTTACTTCGCATGAGTTCTATGACTTCAATATATTCTCTGGCCGAAGTTTTATTGAAATCAGGATCATTAGATTGTTGTAAGTATTTAAGAGCTTCGTAATAACTACAAAGTTTTAGATCTGAAGTCTGCTCAATTTTTTTTAATAAGATTTCTCCTACACATCTTTTGGGTTCTTTAATACTTTTTAAAAATGATTCATTGCAATCATTTTCTATCATTTTGATATAAGCAATAGCGGTTTGAATTTCTTTTTTCGCATAGAACTTTATACCATCAGCAATAGTATAGGGAAATCCAGCTTTAACAAAAGCACTTTCAATTGGTTTTTTTGAACGATGTGAACGGACGATAACAGCAATATTCTTCCATGAATATGGAGTATTTTTACCTTTTGCTTGATATGTTTTTTCCTGAATGATTTTATTAATTTCATCAACAATAAATTGCATTTCTTGTTTATCTTTTTTGCAATGAAAATGTGTGACATCTTCACCTTTACCACGTTTAGGAATGCTCGATTTATCTATACGTATCTCATTTTTTGAAATGAGTTGATTTGAAACTTCAACAATTTGCTGAGTTGATCGATAATTCTCATAGAGCTGCAAATCTATAACATCAGGAAAGTTTTTATTAAAATCTAAAAAAACAGAAATGTCTCCACCCTTGAACGAGTAAATAGACTGATCAGGATCACCTACGACAAAAAGATTATGATGTTTACCTGCCAAATAAGAAATTAAAGTCTTTTCACGAAGGCTACTATCTTGAAATTCATCCACCATAATGTATTCAAGGCGAGTTTGCCATTTATCTAATACATAGGGATCAGTTTCAAACAAATATAAAGTAAACTCTAGTAAATCAAAGAAGTCATAGTTTGCATATTCTACTTGTCTAGCTAAATAATGACCTAAAACATCAGAATAACGTGAGATTTCATCTGCTAGGTATCGATAATTTGGTTGGGATAATAAATTGCTTAATTGGTGATTAAAGTTTAAGACGTTTTCTGCATAAGTATAATTACTTAATCCTGTCATTTTAGTGACATAAGGAAAATTTGATTTATATTGAAAAAGAGCCATTTGTAAAGATTTTAGTTCGCCATCTTTTATGGTGAGATTTAAATCTTTGTAAATATCTCTGAAGGTTTTTTCTAATTTATTATCATCGATAATCTCAAATTCTTTTTTTAAGTGTAGGCGATGAGCATCTTCACGAATAACTTTATAGCAAAAACCGTGATATGTACTAATTAAAGCACCTTCTAGATTGGTATTACTGATATCTCTAATGCGTTTTTTCATCTCATCAGCAGCTTTACGAGTAAAAGTAATACATAAAATATTATCAGGGCTTATACCATCAATGTCAGTTAGATAAAGATAGCGACTAACCAATGCGCGAGTCTTACCTGAACCAGCTCCTGCAGTTAAGCGAATATACCCTTCAGTGGTTTCAACGGCTTTGCGCTGTGATTCATTAAGTTCATCTAAAAAGCTAGTGTTCATTTTTAATTCTCCACCAAAGACGTATCAACAAAAGTATTCAATAAAACTTCTAATTCTTTGGAATGAATGGACTGTTGCATAGCCATGAGGCGAGTAATTTTCATTTTGCCATTTCGATAGATTTTAAAACTAGTATTGATATTATCTTTATGGATAAAGAGCTGAAGTTCATATTCAAGAGGTTTAGTTGATAACAATTGAAAGCCATTCTGATTTAATTGACTTTGGATTTTAACTATTAATGTGTCGAAAGGTTTTTGAGGATCAAAGGCCTTATTATTAACAGGGCAATTAATTAAATAAGCATACTTTTTTGACCGTGTTAAAGCTGTATAGGTCCATTTAAATCCATTTAACGTTTTTAAGTCATTTTGAGGGCGAGCTAAATTAATATATACATTTTCCCATTCACCTCCTTGAGCTTTATGACAAGTCATAGCATAGCCAAAACGTAGATATAAGGCATTTATATAAGGATCATTTTGAATCGCTTGTTTATATTCAGGAGTACCACGTTTTAAATGAGGGTGGCGTTGTTTGAAATGAATAACTAAAGCTTGAAGCTCTTTAGTAGAAGTTTCGTTTTCTTCATTCCAAATTTTGTGATGTAAAACTTTACATTTGATACTAGCAAATGAATCTTCTTTTCTTAATTCAATATCCTGAAATTCTAAAGTGATAGGAATAGGACTTTCTTGTTTTTGAGGAATATTGATTGTAGAACTTTCTATAACTCCCAAATTTTCAATGATAAAAAAATCACCATTATAAAAATATTGAGAATTGATCCAAGAGTTTTTCATCAAAATAAGACGTTCTTTCTTTTCTAATTTTCTAGGGTTTAAGTTTAGAAGTTCTCTAAATTTAAGATTAATGTTATGAACATCTTTATTGGTATAAGATAAAAATATTGAGTTATTGCCATAATCCCATAGATATTTCTCTAAAGCATCATCCATATTTAAATGCTGAATTTCATCATAATCTATATCAATAGGAAGTTGTAAAAAATCCTTTTTTTCTAATTTATCCCTTAATGCCGTTGATGATTTTAAAATAGCACTGTCTTGAAGTTGGCGATGCACTTCGTTTAAGTGTATATGCTCTATATTGTTTGTCTCAAAATACTGTTGTAAATACTCTATATTGAGTACTTCAGCTTTCGATACATTAATAGGTGGAAGTTGGGATGGATCACCGACAAGGATTAGTTTACGATTTGAATTTAGTAAATCTAAGTGATCAGTTAAATCCTTAAATAGATTTCCAGAACCAAATTGGAGAAAGTCTTTTTCACTCGTTGCTTCATGTGAAAGCATGGAAGCCTCATCAATAATGACTACAGCCTTGTCTTCTACTTTTTCTTCTACTACTGAAAATTTTAAAATTTCAGGAATGTCTTGAGGTGACTCATCATCTTTTTTATACAAAAAAGAATGAATAGTGGTCGGAGCTATTTCAGTCTCTTCAAAAACATGATTTTGTAAATTGTGTGCTGCTCTACCCGTTGGCGCTAGTAAGTAATAGTCTAATTGGTGGCTATTTAAATACGTTACAATTTCTTTAATTAGAGAAGTTTTTCCAGTTCCTGCACTGCCAGTAATAATCAATACTTTTGAAGTAGTTGATGTCAAAAAATCTCTTATCTGATTTTGAATATGCATATTCTTAATTTTGAAAATGAAGTTTCGAATTAGTTTATGGTTAACGGTATATTTTGACTAGTCATTAACTCATTATTAGAAAAAAACAGCACCTATTAAGAAAGCAAATATTACAAGAAGGCTAATCATAATTATTTTTGTTGGGTTAATTGTCTGTTTAGTGTTCGGTTCGGCTGACGAGGGAATGGAAGGAGATTTTGAATGTGTATCTATGCGAGAAGGCAATTTCTGTGAATATGACAGACCTGTACCAGGAATACCAACAGTAGCCTGTTTCCCTTTTTTTGAAATATTGACAGATGCTCCTGGTTTTCCAATGGTTACACTGTTAAGCCCATTTTTAGAAATATTTAGCTTAATACCTGGAATAATTTTGATACTTTTTTTAAATCGGAATGACATGATTTCATCTAATAAAGTTTAAGTTTTAAGGATTTTATTCTATCGTGAATGAACAATCCAAACATTAAATAGCTGTAAAAATTCTAGTCCCTTTTTTATTGGATATAAATATTTGTTCAAACCTAAGGTTTTAGATATTTTGTACAAGCTACCGTACAAGCTACCGTACAAGCTACCGTACAAGCTACTTAAATTCCTAAAACAACCTGATATGGTTTAAATCCATCTAGTACAGCATCAGCAACAAGTTCAATAAATGCTTCGGTCTTTCCAGAATTAGAAACACATTTCAAGATGTTATTAAAAGTCTCATATCTGAGGCCCCTGATCCAGCAGGAAATAGATGGCGTTTTAAGACCATATCTGAAGGGGCTGAAGCAATTGGAGTCGGTCGACTGGTCAACATTGCAAGACAGCGAACTGAGCGTAAACAACGTATTGAAAACGCTAAACGATTTAAACAAGAAGTAGAGTTAATAAGACAGCAGTCATCTAAAAATAGGATACAACATACAATCACTGATGCTCTAGTCCAGATGGAGAAATCATTTCCCAAGCTCGATTTAAGTGAAGCTAAGCGTCTGGCTGGTTGTGCAGAAGTCTTTTTACAAGATTTCAATTCATCTGGTACTACCAAGAATGAGCAGCATGATTTGTACCTTGATGGTTATGAGTTTCATCTTGAGCGATGCATAGAATCACTCAAGCAACAACTCAACAATAAAATTTATATAGGAAGTGACTTAGATGTGCTGATAAAGTTTGCGATGACTGTTGAAATGCATATAGATCAAATCGAATCAGATACGTTATCTGAATCTTCACTTATCTTTTATCATGATGCTCAGTTGAAAGTATCTAAGTTAGTTCAAGATTTTAGAGCTCATATTGAACCGTACCGGGTTTGTCGGAGACTTTTTTATTTAAGTTAGGCCACCTGACCTAACGGGTTAATCTTATCATAGT
>NZ_JBLYZK010000054.1:0-6826 GCF_048551395.1 Acinetobacter sp. TY1 | reverse complement strand
TAAAGGTAGGGATATATACTGCTAAAGGTAGGGATATATACTGCTAAAGGTAGGGATATATACTGCTAAAGGTAGGGATATATACTGCTAAAGGTAGGGGGTGATCCTCTATAACCCTTTATCTACAAGCCTTTAAGGTAGGCTAAAAACATTAAAAACTATTAAAAACATTAAAAACATCAATTAAGAAAAATTGCCCTTGGTTTTCGCTACGCTCAAACTCTATTGAATCTCGCTTTCGCTCGATTCTAGGGACAATTTTTTGGTTAATACATATATCAATTTAAAAAAATCAAAAGCAATAATGCATTCGCTTTGCTCATGCTTTTTGAAAAGCAAAAACTTCATTGTGACGCTCGTAGACACTTGCTAAAGAAACTCTCTAATAACACCTAAAAAGCGGTTTTTCAGAGGGGGGAATAAGCGAACTTTCATTGTGACGCTCGTAGACACTCGCTAAAGGCTCTCATTTGAGGTCTAAGAGCTTTTACTCTTATAGACTATGGTTTCCCTACATTTTTAGTAAAAGTCGCTAAAAACCCCGGTTTTTTGCGTTTAAACAGGGTTTACCAAGGTGTGTAATCGTTATCATTGTCTTGTTCTGGCTTTTTAGGCTCATTTTTCTGCTGTTTCTCCAATTCTTGGCGTCTTAAAAATGCCATATGTTCTTGTTCTCGCCTTTCTTGCTCATAGAGTTGTTCTTGTTGTTCTCGTTCTTTACGTAACTGCTGTTCCCTCAATTCATGATCTTTTCGGTCGTTTTCGAGCTGTATCGCTCTTTTTTTGGCAAATTCTTGCTCTGCTTCTACCTCAATTGGTTTTATAAAATCTGCATGCATTTTTTGGATTTTTAGCTCTTCCATTTCTTTTGCATATAATCGTTTCTGTTTTTCACCATTTTGAGGGCTAAAGTATTTATTTCCATAGTTATCTTCTTCAAATATATAACTATTTTTGATTTCCATTCTTTGATTGCATATGTACTCTTGATAGTCATTTTCTCTGCGTGATATTTCTGAAATTTGGTGATCTATATTTGAAATTTGATCATTAAGTTTTCGTTGTTTAACAGTGATGTTCGGTTCGTCAAATTTTGCAAAAGACTTTTTAGGCTGGAGCAGCTGATTTTCTTCTGTCCATTTATTTAAATGATCAGAATATCTCTCTTTTTTTTCTATTTCACTAAGACCAGAAATATGCTTTTGGATGTCTAGTTGGGTGTTGTGTTGGTCGATCAGGTCATTTATTTGATTGATCCATTTTGTTTTAAAAAATAAAGGCTCTTTTTTGCGTAGTTCTGATATTGCAGAACTCATCGTGTCTAATTTTGTTGTTAATTTTGATAATTCTTCATTTTGGAATTCATAAAGTTTCTGAGAAGTTTTTTCTGAATACTCAGCTTGAGAGTATTGAAACTGAAGCTCACTTCGTACTTTTTGAACAAGATCCTCAGATACTTTGATGTTTTCATCCAGTGCGATGACCTTTTTGATTTTTAAATTACGTAGCTTAATTTCATCATTTTTCAGACTAATTTCTGTAAATATCCCTCGTCTCCGGAGGTATGTCGCTTGAGGACCTTCGTGCTGAGTTGCTTCTAGGTCACTTTCCTGGTCTTCATAACTTCTGTGATCGACACGTTCATCAAATCCATTTTGTTCCAGGTGATGATTGCATAACTCTGCAAATGATTCTCTCCAGTGGCTTACAGTTTCTGTGCCATTGTCACGACTGAAGTCCCTATATTTTTTTGCTGAAAAGCCACCCTGCTCATTAATACTTCGGGTTGTGAACATGATGTGTGCATGGTAGTTGCGTTCATCACTTCCACTGTCTGTATGAGGTGCATGAATAGCAGCATCAACGATGACACCGTATTTTTTAACGAGGTTTCGGCAAAGTTCATTGAGCATATTTTCACGCTGTTCAGCGTTTAATTCACCTGGAAATGCAATTTCAAATTCTCTTGCAAGTAACGCATCCTTTCTACGTTCAACTTTTTCAACTTTATTCCAAAGTTTCTGACGATCTAGTAATTCAGTATTTGTATTTTTAGGTGCATATATTTCTGTAAATTCGACACCTGATTTTTTAGTGTAGTCCTGTTCTTTTCCGTAATAGTCACATACCAATTTTTCACCAGAACGATAGGCAGCACAAGCAACAACTGATCGCCCATTACCTCTACTAATCGTTTTAACTGAAAAATGATATATCGCCATTTTGCTTTTGCTCTTTATTTCGATTTATCGAAATTACCAACATGAATATGTTGGTCAGGGGATTACAAAGGGGATTTACCCCTTGTCGCACCATTGAACTTGTTCAATGGCTAAGTGCGCCCTTCGGGTATTCTTTGAGCATCATATACCGTTTTGAACATCAGTTCAAACGGGATTATGATCGAAAAGAATCTTGAATTGGTAACTGATATGAGTATTGAAACTTTAGAGCAAAAAATTGCAAAGCAAGAAGAGCGTTTAAAACAACTAAAAGCTCAAAAGCAAGCTGTATTGACACGTGAAAAAAAGAAACAATCTGAACAGCAAAGAAAAGAAGATACTCGACGTAAAATTTTACTCGGTTCTTTCATGTTGAAAAAAATGGAAGATGAAGCCAATAAAGAAAAAATACTCGCTGATTTAAACGAGTATTTAACAGAAGATAGAGATAGAAAGTTATTTAATCTTTAATGTTTCTAGCATTCAAATTTCGTATAAGAGATTTTATGTTAAATAAAGCATACTAAAGCTCTGTTTAAGATAAAAGTTTTTCTAGGAAACTGTTTAGTAGTTATTCAGTCGAATTCAGAATTAATATCTTCGATGAAATTTAAAATTATATTTTTGTATTCTTCTGTTTTCTCATCAATTTTTCCCTGAAAGTTAACTGTTCCAGTGGTTAAAAATATATTACAGATTAAATTATCTAAACGAAAAACAATTTTTCCTGTGGTTGGCTCTGAAAAATTTCTTTTAAACTTTTCTTTGATTAATTTAATCAACTTATTTGGGTTGTCACACTTAACCATTTGATTTTCCTTTAAAAAATTTAAAAAAACATCAAAATCTTAAATATTATTAGTTAGTAGTAATAAATATAATTGTATATATATGTTGTCATTTTTGAAAAATTTGTCAAGTGTTTTATTTTATAAATTATATTAAGTAATTGATATATATTAATTTATATTTATTTTTTTGGAACTGTACTACTTTGAGGAAACTAATAAAAATGAAAAAATGAAAAAACCAATCAAAGAAAAAAATACATAAATAACATTAACTTATGTATTTTATCCTGTGTTTTATTACATTAATGAATAGAAATTACGCCCACCAAGGTAAATATTTCATATTTTTAGTACCTGCTGAAGGATCTACAGGTTTGATTCTTTTCTTCTCAACAGCTCTTTTTATTATTCGACTTACTGTTGCTCCACTACTTGGTTTAATTCCAAATCTCTCTCGTAGTGTAGAGTTATTCATAGGTTCTCCACTTAAATAACGTAGAACACTATGGAAATATGTGGCTTCAACTTTCTCATCTATGTCCATATTTTTGAACTCTTTGAACGAGAACATAATACATTTGATATGTTCCTCGTATGTCTTAAAAGATGGAGCTGGCAACTGATATAACTCAGTTTCTTTTACCACCTTATCAATACCACTTCCTCTTTCTTCACATATTCCCATTCTTCTTAATAAAGAAGCCATTTTCTCATTTCTACTTTTTGGCGGAGAATCTAGAAAACGATCTATATCAATTAAGGGTATTCCAGGGTTAGTTATCTCCATTCTATTCTGAAATATTTCTATTGTAGGTCCTGTGCCTTTAATCGAAAAATCTTGATGAATTAGGGCATTAGCTATCAATTCTCGGATAGATAGAGCGGGATATACAGGTACATTTTTTCTTAAAGCTTTACCAATTTCTTCATTGTCTGGAAGAATACGGTGAATATAGTCAATTAAACCTTCAAAACCGACCGCATACCCTCTTTTTCCAGAATATTCAACAGGGCTACTAAACTTATCATTCCCTTTATAAACAATTAAACGAACAATCTTTCTTTCTAAATGGGGGAAACTAGCTAAATCTTTAGCAAATAGTAGAGCTCCCATGTTAGTTATTAGCCATCCTCCAAATTGATTTCTTTGGATTAAATGCTCACTATGAAAGTCGGACAAAACTATAGAATCATCTACTGGTACTGGTCGCCCAACTAATTCATAGTATTTTGTAGTATCTAAATAGTTAAGTACTTCATTCGTTTTCAAATGATCTAGAGCAGTCTGTTCCTCAAATTGTGCTTGTGACAAGATACCCCATAATTTTCTAGACTTTTCAGGGTAAGCAGATAAAGGACGTTTATTTGATCCAACTCTTAAGTATTCAATTTTATCAAAGGCTATTGGGATGTATTGGCAAGCCTTTATTTCAACAATTACTATTTGAAAACCATCACGCTCTAGTTCATAGAAAGTAAAATCTATATGTGGTTTTAGTTTTTGTAATAGCCAATAAGATAACTCTTGACCATTATCCTCACCATTGTGTTTATCTTTGAATGGTTTGAAATTCGTACCAATTATCTCTTTAGTTTTATCTCTAATACCAAAGATCAAGTAAGCAGATTTTTTATAATCTAGAGCAGCTGCATTAGATAAAGCTGAAATATATTGGCCTAAGTCATCTGGGCGTAATGCATTAAATTTGAACTCTATCCATTCACACTCTTCGAATTGTAAGAGATAGTCTAAAAAATTAATTTGGCTTTCTTCTGATAAAACGGAATTAGGATGTGACATAGTTAAATAGAACAACTTATTTAAAGAGATAAAGTATTTATGTGAGGATTTTAAAAGTGATTTTAAAATCCTATAAAATTAACATAATACGTACTATTTAGGCTAAGTTTTAGTGAGTGAAATACAAGGTTAATATTTTTTAAGAGCTTATATAATTATTTAGACTTTCTAAAATTAACATAATACACCTTATACGAAATGCGTTATAATTATCTATAGAAATCAATGCTGTAGTTTCTAGTTGATAGCCCATCTTCCCCAAGGTGGGCTTTTTTTATGATTTTTCACGTTCCACGCTTATTATTTGATCAATGTTTCACGACTTTGTTCATATCAGTTAAACAATCGTAGTTAATCATAGGGTCTAAAAAAACGGCTCCAAAAGCCTCTTTTTTCCGGTTCCGGTTGGACATGTTCCGGGACTAGAATGCGCTTATTCTCGATTACTTCAGGTTCTTTTGGAGGGATTGTGATCACTTCCTCTTTTTCTTCTGTCTCAGGCTTAGATTGAGTTGGCTCAGGATCAACAGGTGTAGTGACATGAGGTTTTGGAGCTTCCAATAGACGTTGCATGACTTCAATTTGTTCTTGGTAGAAGGCTTCTCGATCTTTGGCATCTGATACTTGATTTTTCAGCATGTCTATCTGCTGTCTAAGCAGTAAAACTTCTGCCGAAGTTGGACTGTCTATTTTTACAGGCTCTTTTACATCCTGTTTTCTTGCAGGTTCACCAAATACACGGATGGCTTCTGAGAAATCAATCTTATTATCAGAATTTTTACTTAAAATTCCTTTGTTTATCTGATTATAGATGGTCTGTCTATTGATATTGTAAAGCTTGGATAACTCTAAAACTGAAAGGCTTTTCATGATGTAAAGTGATGCCTAATCTTGTAAAAATGTCTTGTCTATTAGACTGTCTAATAGACAAAACGACAAGTCTATATTTTAAGCAGTATTGAACCCGACTTTTTCTAGATAGGGTAAGTATTCCTGAACCTTATCAGGAATAGTTAAATTTTCAGAAATTCTTATAGCGAAGTCATCATAACTTTCACCAACTTTGCTGTACTTTGAAGCAAATGAAGGTTCATGAACTAGCTTATTTGAGAACAAAAGAATTTGTTTATCATTTAAGGCGATTTCCATTTTAATTGGCTGTGATGTTTTGGATCTTATTGTGAACTCAAAGCCAGTTATCTTGGTTCCAGACTTTTTGGTTTTATAATCAATAGTTATGTCCGAAGACTCATTAATTTGATCTTTTGCTACTTCAAGGACTTTCTTTTGAAAGTTATCAATTCTTGAAAGTTCTATTTCTGTTAAACCTAATGTATTTCGTAAATCAGAGAGAGAAATATAAAACTTTTTAGCAATCTTCCATTGCATACATATTTCATAAATCCGAACAGCATAAATACTAGAAAACTTACTTATTTGAAGAAGGTCATAACGCGTAAATTCTTTTTCTAAGCGACTTATTAATGGTATGACATCAGGAGCAAAAGATAAGTAAACAAAACCTGGCTTATAACCTACCTTAGATACCCATCGAGAAGTAAAAAAGATTTTAGAAGTATCTTCACTTAATAGATCAAAATCCCAATCCACATATGAAAATTGTCTGTCGAACAGGGTTTTACAAGCCCCTCGTAGCATGGAATAAGAGTTTTTGAGGCTAATATCAAACATTTCTGCATACTTTTTAGCTGATATTTTTATCAGAGAGTTAGCATCAATCAATGTTTTACTTTCTCTAGCTTCAATAATTGCTAAAAGTATTAAGCGCATTTCTACCAAATCAAGTTTGTAGCTTGCCTCAATCAAGATATTCGCTTTTACGACTATATTTTTACTCATTATTAGACCATAAAATTTTTATTAATTTACTATATATTTTTTTTTGTAGGAAATAAAGAAGAAAACGAGATAAACATATACTGCTAAAGGTAGGGATATATACTGCTAAAGGTAGGGATATATACTGCTAAAGGTAGGGATATATACTGCTA
>NZ_JBLYZK010000053.1:0-7115 GCF_048551395.1 Acinetobacter sp. TY1 | reverse complement strand
TGCAAAAATAAATCGATATGATATAAAAAAACTACTTCTTGCGGAATGTAGTTTCATGGATTATAAAAAAACCTACCCTGTATCTTGGGTTGTTATGCAGAATACGATTCAAGAGTGCTTTAAAAGCATGAGTATTGATGAAAAACGCTTATTAATTCTTGCTAGCCCTATAGCTCGGACAATTGATGCAACTGAAAAAGATGCAATCACCATAACATCTGAGAGCTTTGCAAAAGAATGCGGTATAAAAACCAACTCAGCGTATTCGCAAATGGAAGAAGCGAGTAAAAATCTGTTAAGACGTTATTTTTCCTATGGTGATAATAAGAAAAAAATCTACTGTAACTGGGTCATTAGAGCAATATATGAGAATGGTTCAATATCCATATGCTTCCCAGAGGAAGTTCTTTTGATGCTCAAAGAGTTCGACAAATTAAATCCTTACACTAAGTACAAAAAAGACATCGTACTCAGTCTGAAAAAAGACTACTCGTTCGACCTATATCATTTAGCAAAAAAATATCAAGCTATGGGACAATTTGAAATGTCCTTAGAGCATATAAAAACTGAGTTAGGCTTGCCAAAGTCCTACGACAAGCTATGTAATTTAAAAGACCGTGTAATTAAGCCTTCATTAGATGAAATTACAGCTAATACAGACATTGAACTCACTTATGAAAACGTTAAACAAGGGCGGTCTGTGGTTGGTTTTAAATTTATTGTTAGAGAGAAGCCTAAGCCAAAACTCATAGCACCTGAAAGAGATATCAATACCGTTGATCTATTCTGCAATATGTCAGATGCTCAAATTAATAAATACAGCACTATTTTATCTAAACTTGCTGACCTTTCAGACCTCAGTAATTTTCCTGACTATCCTTCTTTTGCGATTTGGATTAGTGGGATTTTACGAGATCCAAAAAGTGTAAGGGAAGAAACAGCTAAACGAATTTTGGAAGCTTTACATCAAAAAACAGATTTCAAACCATGAAATATGTAATAGATGCTAATAACTAAATTTTCTTAACTATTTGTTAAAACATTGATTTTTACTCATGCAATAATAGTGTAAGAGAATATTAAAATTATCTGCGAAGAAAATGATCCCTTTATATACCCAAAGAACATTTGGTTCAAAGCCAAGAATTAATGATGAAATCACTCTTCCATTATGGAAAGGTATAATCGCATTTTTAGAAAAGATGGAACAAAAGAACTTCTTTGCAGAGTCATATCCCGAAGGCTGTATGGATAATCAAACAGATATTTGGAGTACTGATACTAATAAGCTCAGTGATGAGCTAGAAATCTACACTGAATTAACTTGGCCCTTAAAAACAACTAAAGAGTCAGATAATTACTTTGAGGATAGTCAGCCATATATTCCAACAAAATATGAAATTTTCGATACTTTAGAGCTTCTTTTCCAAAAAATATCCACACCATCAAATGGTTTCTATCATACCTTCTGTCGCCATCATCACTTAAATTTTACAAACGACAATGTTGCTAAGACAGAGTTTAGCACCCAGATAAATGATCTGTTTAATGCAAAAGGTATGATTTATGAGTTCAATCCAATCAATGGGCATGTTGAAACTATCGTAGGTGAAGAAACAAAACAACTTATAAATAATGCACTAGCTGGCAAGATGATGGATGCTCAATATAAAGGCATGTTAGAGACTGCTTGCATTCAGATCACAAACTTTCGCATAGATATAGCTTATCAGGGACTTGAAAAACTATGGGATGCCTATGAGCGATTGAAATGTTACTTTGACCCCAAAAATCAAAAGGAAAAGAGTATTTCAGCATCTCGTATAGTTGCACTGTTTGGCGACAATTTATTATTCCAAACAGAGGTTAATGAAGAAATGCGTAAACTCACAGAACTAGGTAATGCTTTACGAATTCGTCATTCTGAAACATATCAATCAACATTAACTAATCACAAGCAAATTCATTACCTGTTTAGGCGTTGTTTAGCATTAATCGTGCTCATACAAGATCAGATTGTTACTTCTAATATGTGAAAGCTAGCAACAATATTATTGGTTTAGTTATCTTGCTGAAACACAAGTGAGAGGGACTTCTTTCTAACAACAGAAGTCCCAATCATAATAATTACTTCAGTGACTCAACGAAGACCAATGAGTTCGAGTGTCTTTCAAGACCTTGCTTTTTATAAAATGCTGCTGAAATTTCATCTGCCGCATTTAAATATAAAATCGAACATAGTGGGTGATCTTTTGCAAACTCTTTACTTTGTGAAATTGCTTCCATCAACAAGATTTCGCCAAAATCTCTTTCGCGATACCCTATATCAACTGCTAAGAAACTGATTTCAATAGCTTCTGTTCCAGTTGGTAGATTTAGCTTATTTTTAAAACTATTGGGCAAATTTGGGACATGCTTCAGAATGATAAAACCAACAATTCGTTCAGGTGATACTAAATATAAAACCGAATATGGGCGTCTTTTACGTAATTCTTTATCAGGTACAATTTTTATAAATGCTTTATAGATGTTTAAATATTGTTCTTCTAGCTGAAAATCTTTACGGCTATTAAGTTGGATGGGACTCAACTCATCAAAAGTACATAATTGAAAATTATTATGCGAAGAGCTTTCGGCGAGTTGATTTGTAGGTGATTCCTGCATTGTATTTCTTTCCTTCTAACTGCTCTAATTTCTGCATAAGAACTTTATTATCAGAAAATTTAGAGGCTAATTTTGTATGTAACCATGCAAGCTCTTCTTCAGATTTAAGACTAAGTAGAGAAATATCTTCAAAATAGATATCTACTAAAGCCTGCTTTAAAATCGCTTGCTCCATATATTTACTGATGGATAAACCACCATTTTTTGCTGCACGGGCAACTACGTCATATACAGCTTTATCAACGCGGGTTGTCATGCGAGAGATACTGCTATCTCGTTGTTCCTGTGGTGAAACATAAGTTTTCATAAACTATTTCCATAATAAGTTTTTGACTGTAATAGCATTGACTGTTGACTTTGTCAGATACCAGTTTACTAATGACATCAAAAATTTTCATAACTGCCAAAAAATAAGCAGACAATTTGCCACATATACACAGTATATAAAAGTAAATTTAAAGTCAAATATTTTTTGGCGTCACATAAAATATAAATTTCTAGATACACTCAGATAAGATTAGCTTTTTTATTTAGCATAAAATTCCTCATACAAATTCTAGTTATCGCTCCCTAATAAACCCTTTTTATGATCTCCTTATGAAAATATACATAGATATAGTAGAGTATGATCAAAGAGAAATATGCTATAAGCAAGCCTACCTGTATATACAAAATTCTTCGAATTCTGATATACAGGGACTTGTTAGGGGATTCCCCCTAAGACCCCAAGCCCATCACAGATGGGCAAGTCAACAAAGTTGACTTAAAAGCAAAAGCTTGTGATGTGAATAGGATGGGAATATGCGAACTAAAAATAAAATTTTCAGACTTACCGAGCTACAGCTTGAGCAATTGGAGAAGCACCTTAAAAAAGAAGGGACGACTTTTACAGACTTCATTCACTCTCTGATTCAACGTGAAGTTATGCAAGATGCCGTCACGGTTAGACAGCCCACGGAAGAAGAACTAAAACCACGGACCAAAATCAAAACAGTGATTGAAGTGATCAAACGCTATCAAAATACTGACCCGAATGTATTGCTAGAGCTATCCAAAATCGGCAACAACGTGAACCAAATTGCACGAGCGTTGAACGTGATCAAAAATGCAGATCCGCAAGAACAACGTAAGTTAGATATTTTCAGCATTTTTTCAGTTTTAAAAGGCATTCAAACCGAGTTAGAACACCTATTCCCTGCACTTCCCAAAATCAGCAGACAAAGCCCAGAACGGCTTAAAAAGCAATTGTCTTCGGTACAACTGGCTGAGGAGGATGAAAGTGCATATTAAATTTCTAAATCACGGCAAAGGATCTGCTGCACACGCTTCAGCGTATGTTCTAGATAAGCTTGATCATCTTGGCAATGTTCGGGCAGGGGTCGAGGTTTTAAGAGGTGATGCGACTACGTTTAATGCCGTTTGTGATGCCAGTCCTCATTTGTGGAAATACACCAGTGGCGTGATTGCATGGTCAAAAGACGATGCACCGACAGACGAGCAGCTCCAAGAGGTTTTAAACGACTTTGAAAAACATGCTTTTTCTGGACTAGATCCCTCTCAGTATCACCTTTTTGCAGTGCTACACACTGATGATGACGGCTCAAAGCACATCCACGTTCTAGCACCACGCCTTGATATACAAAGCGGTAAATCACTGAATATTGCGCCCCCTGGTCATGAAAAGCATTTTGATTCACTGCGGGACTACTTCAACACAAAATATCAGTGGTCACGTCCTGATGATTTGCTTTTGACGCAGACCACACAAGAGCCGAATCACATTGCCAAGCTCAATGCCCAAGCAAGAAGGATTTTTGAAGATGAAGATTTTACGAATCTGACTAGATCACAGTTCAATAAGGCAATGGATAACTACGTTAGAACACTTTTAAAAACACAAACTGTAAAAAATAGAGCTGAGATTGTGAGTCATATCGAGCAACTTCGAGGTGTGGCATCAGTCAGAGCAGATAAAACTGTCACTGTCATTTTCGAAAATGGCAAAAGACGTAGACTCCCGGGTGATTTTTATCATGAACAATTCGAAATTGGACTTTATTCAGAGCGTCTCAGAGCAGCAGCAGAAAGCAGACCAACTCCAGAACAGCTTGAACAAGCTATCAGAGACGCTGAAAGCATTCGAGATGACTATCGAGCAAAGCGAGGAGCCTATCACTCAAAACAGCACCCGTTTACAGCAAGTCCAGCGGACGACAATGGCCCTCAAATCGCACCTAAGCTCGATATTGACCGAAATAGGCAATCTATCGCCGCAAGCCCTGAAAGAGACGACAGCGAGCTACAAAGCTCAAATAGACGCATTGTCAACTCAGTTAGCAAATATAGATATTGCGGAAATCTCAAACGTGAAATCGAGCATAGATTCGTTTTCAGTCTCACTTCAAAACATCCAAGCGACAATAAACCGTCAGTTACAGGGCATCAAGATCGACCAAGAGAGTCTAGAGAAGTCTATTCAAACTCAAGTACAGCAAGTCATAGCGAGCCAAAGCAAGCAAATCAACAGTCAGTTTCAGAGCCTTTTGACGGAAAAATTGAACAGCCAGAGAGCATTTCACGGACTACTTGGGATAGCGATATTCGCAGTGTTGATTCTTTTAATCAGTTTTTATTTCGCCTTTCAAATCAAAAGCAATCTGAAAACTATCGAAGCACAAAAGCAAATGATCCAACAGAACGCACAAGCAATCACCAATCAAGTCAACTATTTGAACAGCCCACGGAGATAAGGTATGCAGACCGAAATCGACCATTTTTTGACAGAGCAAAACAACTTATTGATGCAACAAAACAGCTTGTTAGCGGAGCAAAACAAGGTTTTGAGTCAACAAGTCGATTCATTAAAGACCATCTTGACCGGCTACAGCGAAATAGAGCAGGAATTACAGGACAAAATCAGCATTTTGCAGTCGGAGAAACAGGCACAACAAGCCTTGATCTCGGCACTCAAAGGCGAGTTATCCAAAATCGAGCAGGGGAGTTTTTCGCAGGATTTACAGCAAAACTTTCAAAGCAACTTAATGAGCCAATTACAAACGCAATTAACACAAGCCTTAAGCCATCTGAACTTAAGCAATATTGTGAACAGTATGGTGAGCACAGAACTCAGACCTATTCGACAGAAAATTACAGCTCAACAGACAGATCTAGAACAGGCTCTCTTGAAGCTCTCGCAACTCAAAGTATCAACCAGTATAGACGAAGACTTGAAGACTCAAGACAAGCGACTACAGCAGTTAGAAACAACGCTTGGCAGCTTAATATCATTGATCAAAAGTTTGAACAACTAACTGAGTTAGTCAAAAATATTAGGATAAAACCGCAACTGGCATCAGAGTTTAAGCTCAGGTATGACGGGTATTATCCTGATTATAATATCTGCCATGAGAGACTTTCTAAAAAAGAAGATGAGCTATACAGAAGCAAAAGCCAGTTAGGCATTATCGACTGTATCGCTGAAAAGGCAGACAACTTGAAGCAGTATACATCTCGTGCATCGAATAGCCTCAGTAGTTATGACTATGAAAAAATTGAAAAGATCATTAAAAATGATGAAATCATGCTCAAATATTTAAACTGTGAAATCATTTTAGAGCCACAAAATGATCGTTTTAAGTCTCAAAGACAGGCATATCAAAACTGTTTAGATAGCTTTGAGGGCATAAAAAGCTTAATTGCAGAGAAAAAAGCCCCTATTGCTGAAAAACATTTTTCACAGCCAAGCCCAGAACCTGAAAACAAATCACAACAGAGCCGTGATTTTGATTTCTAATCTAATTCAGCAAAACAGTAATCATAGGGGGAATGAACGATTTATCGTTATATCGCTCACACTCCGTTCGCTTTGTTTTTCTCTTTTGAACCAAACAGGTTTAAACCGAACGAGTGTCTACGAGTGAACAGACACCATTAAAATTTCTGCAACGCCTTTTCTCTGATTACAAGCTCCCTTGCGATTTTAAACGGTAAGTACAGAGCATCCCGAATGGGTGCGAACTTTGGAGCTTTTGCTTTTAAAAAAGTATGAGTGAAGCGAATAGATCAGTAATGTTTTTGATTTTGCTTTTGCTCTTGAAACGACACGAGCGAAGCGAGTGCCATAGCCGTTGATTTTGCCTTTAAATCTCTTTTATTCTTTTAAAAAGCTTTTAAATACTTTTAGACACCCTTCTAGACCATATAGAGTAAGGCTTTCAAACTTTAAAAAACTACAAATGGCATGAACTAAACTACAAATGGCATGATTTTGGCACATTAGAAACTACAAATGGCATGATTAGAAACTACAAATGGCATGAACTAAACTACAATATACTCAATGTAGTTTTATGTTAAAAAACTACAAAAATCGTGTGCAAAAATAAATCGATATGATATAAAAAAACTACTTCTTGCGGAATGTAGTTTCATGGATTATAAAAAAACCTACC
>NZ_JBLYZK010000052.1:0-7234 GCF_048551395.1 Acinetobacter sp. TY1 | reverse complement strand
GTGGATGTTACTTCCAAAATAACAATTTCTGAAAAAAGCTTTTTTCTTGTGTATTGAGAGTTAACTGTTTTTCAGCAATCTCCCCATAGCCTAGGGTAATTCTATTTTCTATTTCATAAAAATCATTAATCAAATCAAAACCCAGATATTTATTTGACAAGTCACTTAGTAACTGTCTAGCTAAATGGTTGGTGGAGTTATCTATAGAGCCAACATAATAAAATTTATAATAATTTTCCCACTCTTCAATGTCATCCAAGGAAAATTTTGGATCTGTTATAATTTCTTCTTTCCATTCATCACCTTCTTGGTATTCATGTTCATAACCTATTGAGGCGTTAAGCCATTCTTTTTCAAAGTCTTGAGGTTCTCCATCCTGATAAAAAGCTTGATCTTCACATTCAGTAACTCTTCTAACTTCTATATTATTTTTAAATATCATATAACTAGCTGCATTAGAACTATCTACACATTCAAAAAATATTACCCAATCATTCAATGAGGATTTTTTAAGCCTTTCATTCCATAAATCTTTATCTTGATAAGCAGAAAAGAAAAAATTGTGGTTATGAATAATGACTAAATTATCTTTAATAAACTCTAATTCAATAGCTTCATTTGCTTTGAAATTAGGTTCTAAAATTTCAAAGTCTTTTTCAGTCCAATTGTTAATTAAGTCAACTATTTCTTCTAAATTACCTTTAAAGGGAAATATCATCCCACCAGATCTATAACCCATGATTATTAATTTATTTTGATTAAAAATTTATCTTATCAAAAATTAAGATTTTCTAAAATTAACATAATACACCTTATGCGAAATCCAAATGTTAGAACCCATTTAAAGTGTCTATATTCTTACAAGCGATTTTTTGTTTATCGCAAGATAAAATCAGCGAACTGCAATAGATCAATAACTTACGCCATTAGGACGGAAGAAAGTTTCTAAATCATTTGTAAAAAATGTTCGCTGATCGTATGTAATTACCATAAATTAATAAGTTAAACGATTCATTTTATTTTGTGGAGTATGTGTCTTATGAATCAGCCTAGAAATGAGTTTGAGGTTCTACAAAAAATGATGGAGGATCAAATTTTAGGGGCAAAAGATCCTCAACATAAGATCCATCAACGTCTCCAAGAAAGCCTTAAAAAAGATGCAGAGGAGTTAGCACTCCGTAAAGCATGGAAACGTGCTCAGGATATTGTTTGCCATAGCTTCGATCAAAAAACGATTGACGCATGTAGACAAAGTAGTGAGGAACGTTTAGAACGGCTGATTTCAGGTGAATCTACCTTTGAAGAAGAAGACGCGGTACTAATGATGCAATGGCGCGCCTTAAATAATCGACCTAAAAACCAGGACTAAAATCATTATCCTGATCGTGATTCCTTACTTTTTCAGAAGTTACAGCTTTTTCCCTCATTTTCAAAGGCACACGTTCAATGACTTGTCGCTGTATAAATGCTAATTCTTCATCAATAGGGGCGATCTGAATAACTGAACCCTCTAAGTTTTGGCCGAGATCCCTTAAATATCCCAACTTCTCAAGTCGATCGAACGATTCAGTATTCAAAAGATCAATATAACGCTGTAAATCATGTTGAATCAATGTTATAGGTTCAGTCGTTTGAGGATCTTTCAATAAAGTTTGCAGCATATTCTGCTGTAAAAACAATAATTTTTCTCGCGCATACCACTGTTGTCGAGTACGTGGCGTTTCAGCTTGCTTGCTTAGTTCTTCAATCTCTTTTCGATTTTTTAATTCAGCCTCATAAAACGAACGATACTGCTCATAACGATTTTCAGCGCGAATACGTTGAATTTCTTCAATCATATGCTGTTGTTTGGCCCACAACTCAGGTTCATTCTCACACGCAAAACGTACCGCCTTATTCATCACGGGGACATCCTGCAGCTGGGTTCCATACTTCTTGTTGTAATCTCGGTGTGATAAACAACTCACCCTACTCGGCACTTCTATCTGAATACCTCGAATCTCAACCTGTTTCATTGGCGCATACCGCATAAGACTGTCATTAATCAGTTCTTCAGTTTTCTGTCGGTACAACTGCAGCTGTGCTTTGCCCATCCCCAATACATCAGCCGTGAGCTTCTGCGCACCACCTTTCTGCGGATCCTTGGGGTTATAACGCTTAAAAAACTGTTCGGCTGAACGATCAATCCCATCCATATGCCGTTCACTGTACATCAGATGCAAATGCGGTTGCTCAATCCCGGCAATTAAACCCGCATGATTATGGATGGCGCAGCTAAATGGAAAACGATAGCGGTCGGCAAACTCGGTAATAAACGCTTCAGCCAACTCAATCCGTTGCGCTTGGTTTAATTCTTTGGGTAAAGCCACGACCAGACTGGAACAGGTTCGGCCATTACTCCGTTCATATACATCTGCAGCCTGCCAAAATTCAGCCGGTTTTCCCTCGGCAAAACTGGGTAAATTCCCGGATTTCACAAACTCAATGTGCTCAGAAACCGATTCCTTATAACTTTTAAAGTGTGACGTTCGGGTGATGTAATGAAAGCGATTCTTGGCTGTGGCGCCATCTTTGATTTTTCCTGATCGTGTCTTTATCGCTTTTTTTGCGGTGTGTTCAAGGTTGCAATAGAACATATATCACCTTCATTTTTAGCCGGGGCCTCGCAGAGCCTGCGGAGCACGAGGAGGAGTGTTTCTAATTCGATATAATTGCGTAGTAATTATATCAAATTAGAAACACGGAAACGAGCTTAAATATTTAAAAAAATGTTCCCACATTTATTTAAATATTTTTCCGTGATGCATATGCTAGACTGAAAACAGAAAAATCTCACCCAATTTATGCTGGAGAATGCGATGGCGGCCCGTGGAAGACCTGCGAAAATACTCACCTCAAATGACCTCATGACATTGCAGCAGTTCCTGGAAAAACTCCCCTTCCTCAAGAAAAACCAACAACAGGCTTTGACCTTACTTCAGCAAGCGAATGGCATATTCAATGACAAACAGCTCAGTCTGCTGAAAACTGCAGATCGAGATAAAAACCAATTTTTAAAAAGACAGGCTCTCATCGAACAAATCCAACTTAAACATAAGAATCAACAACCACTCTATGCCAATGAAATTGAAATCTTAGCACTGCTCCAACAACCAATGGACCAGGACAACTTCTTCCGCTTAGATCGTGCACTCGAGTCTTACCAGAAAATTGAAAAAGCCACTTTAGAAGATCGAATTCGTGTAGAAAAAGAAGACCGCAGAGAACTCCTCAAAAAAACCAGTAAAGAATTGACCGAGGCTCAAAAGAGACGCAATGCAGAGAACAAACTCAAATATGAATTGGGGGGTGCAGTCTTAGCGGCATGGAAAGAACTTGGAAGACCGATCGAAAATATTGAAGCAAGAAAAGTCAAAAACAACATCGTCAATAATCAACACTTTTATGCAATGGTCAGCCAGACAACGCTATATCAATATATTCATCCAATGACAGGCAACTACTTCCAAACCAGAAAACTATTGATCCAAGTAATCGAAGGATTATGTGAATATACAGAGCACGATACAGAACTCTACGTAACCGAAGTCAAAAATCACTTAGAAGGGTCATAAAATGCGATTACAGCCATGTTTAAACACAAAGATAGAGAAAGCGTTGTTAAACAATAAAAATGGCTGTAATCGCAAAATATAGTCTTTCAAACACAAGACTAAGGTCATAAAAATGGCTTGCTCTTCAATTTCAATATACCGAAAAGGTATAAACCAAGTGAGTGTCTACGAGCGACATAACCAAAAGTCGCGCCTTGGCTCTCTGAAAAACTGCTTTTTCTATAAATTGAGTTCAAAAATTTATGGATCAATGGGCTTTATTTGATTCTAGAACGAGCATCGCGAGTAAAAAGCTTTATGAGCAAAGCGAATTCATTTTTTGTTGTTGCTTTTGCTTGTGCTTTTTTCAGTATAAAAATTGAATCCGGTATGAGAAAAAAAATTGCCCCTTAGAACTGAGCGAAAGCGAAGTTCAATAGAGTTTGAGCAGAGCGAAAACATAGGGCAATTTTTAAAGAAATAGGTTTTTAATTATTTTTAAAATTTTAAATGCTTTTAACACTATTGAAAGTATTGTAAATAAAAGCTTTTAGAGTTAATAAAAAGACTTTTAGTTACCTATAAAAAGACTTTTAGTTACCTATAAAAAGACTTTTAGTTACCTATAAAAAGACTTTTAGTTGTCTTTAAAAGACAAAAAAATACTTGTCTTTTAAATGTTTTATATTAATATGTCTTTAAATAATTTTTAACCTTCATCAAGACACTTAATTACCATGAAAAAAGATCTTGTCGTTAAAACCAATCGTTTGAATCAAGCATTTCAGGTACTTTCTTTAGCAGAATTTCATATTGTTCAGTTGGCAATTGTTGATGCAAGAGATACAGGTACAGGACTCAGTACAGATTTACCATTGAAGATTAGTGCTTTACGTTATGCCGAGGCTTTTGAAACCACTCGACAAAATGCATATATGCGTATGAAAGAAGCTGAAGAAACTCTTTTTAATCGTCGCTTTAGTTTCTTTGATGAAGATGGTCAACTTGTAAAAAGTCGTTGGATTTCACAGGTTAAATACTTAGATAACGAAGGCGCTTTAGAGATAGTTTTTACTCCTGCTGTAGTGCAAGGAATCAGCCGTATTGATGGGGTTAAAGAGTTTTTTACTCAGTATCTTTTAAGTCAAACAGCTCAGCTAAAAAGTATTTATTCGAGCAGACTTTATGAATTATTAATTCAATGGAGGAATACAGGTAAAACCCCAATATTTAGTTTAGAAGAGTTTAGGGCACGATTAGGAATCGAGAAAGACCAGTATAAATTAATGAGTGATTTTAAGAAGCGAGTCTTAGATCTAGCAATTAAAGATATTAATGAAAAAACTGATATTAAAGCGACTTATGAACAACATAAGCAAGGACGCATGATTACAGGCTTTTCATTCAGTTTTAAACACAAGAAGAAAGAAATTTCGTCAATAAAAAATGAATCCAATATTTCAGATTTATTCTTAAAACTTACTGATGCACAACGCCATCTTTTTGCAAATAAGCTTTCAGAACTTCCAGAAATGAATAAATACTCTCAAGGTACTGAGAGCTATCCTCAATTTGCTGTTCGAATTGCTGAAATGTTACAACACCAAGAAAAATTTATGGAACTACTACCATATCTTAAAAAAGTAGGATTTAACTCAAAATAAATTTCATGTTCAGGTAGGATGTTCACATGAACATCCTTGTACATGCACTGAGGGATTACATTGAACACAACAAAATTTAGCGTTATGGACGCTAGTAAAGCCTTTAAAAAATCACGAACAACAATATATGAAGATTTAAAAAATGGTAAGTTATCAAGGGATAATGATGGTCTTATAGATTTATCAGAACTAATTAGAGTCTATGGAAATCCTATCAGTGTTCAGGCTAGTACACGTACTGAACACGCTCAAAAGGATGTACAGGTACACGTTCAAACTGAAGTTGAAAATGTATTGAAAGATCAAATTTCTTTGCTCAAAAGTCAGCTTGATTTAGCCAATCAAAGAGAAAAGTCTTTAATGCAACATATCGAAGACCTTACGCATAGAATTGAGTTTAAAGGGATCTTAGAGCCTCTAAAAAAAGAAAAAACTGATCAATCTGAACCTGATATGACAACGGATCCTCGGCTAGAACCTGAGCAAAAAGAAGAAAATTTAACGATACCAGTCGTAGCAGAAAATAAACGTATTCCTATACCGGAGCCAGTAGAAGAAGAACCGAAGAAAAGGGGCTTCCTGAGTCGCTTCTTCCTGCCGAATGGTTAAACTGAGCTAATCAAAAATGTGGAACATTGATCAGATATTAGGCGTGGAACGTGAAAAATCATAAAAAAAACCCATTCGGGCTAGAATGGGCTGTCAAGTTTAGACTATACCACTGAAATTAAATAATAAAATATTAGCATTTCGCATAAGGTGTATTATGTTAATTTTAGAAAAAATTTATAATTTTCTACATATAACTCCTTCTACGATACCTAAAATTTCGTATTGCTTATCATCGAACTCAAAATATTTAAAACTATTAGGTACTGATTGAATAAAGAAGTTTTCTTCTCCTACCTCTCTTTTTACAGTACCTAAACTTGGTAATTTCTGCTTATCAATAGCAGCATATATAACTTGCACACCATCTTTTAAATCTTCTTGAGTTCCTCTCAATAAATTAACAATTAATATTTGTTCATAATTATTATAAATATCTGAAGTAGAGAGGCTTAAATTTTTAGGAAGTCTTACTGCTATAAAATTGGATATAGGACCTATATATGGAACAAATAGGTTCAAATTACTAGAATGCCCATTGCTTACAGGGTTCTCAACATAAATGGGTTGATTAAATATTATGTTTTCCCTCAGAATCAATCGATCCCATTCATTTATATATAAATACTGGTTTTTTTTGACCACATTTTTATAAAATTCTTTACTTTGTTTCGAAAGATATTCATGGGTTTCTCTAGTATTACCATGCAAAAGAACATAAGAATCACAATCTAAACATTCTGCTAATTTTTCTAATGTTCCAACCCTTGGTATGGAATGGCCAGACTCATATAAAGAAATATTTCTTACTGCTATTCCACAACACTGGGCTAACTCGTCCTGAGTTAATCCTTTTCTGCTCCGAAAATCTCTAAGTCTTATAGCAAAGGAGCTATTAGGACCATCAATCAAATGTACCATCATATCATTATACCCCACACAAAAAGCATCATAAAAAAACACCACAAACATCAAGATAGCATCAATATAAATTACAATCAAGATGTATAAAATCATGTTTACACACCAAACATCATAACAAAACATCATAGTACAGTGTAGGAAAATTAATGAACGATGGAATTAAATAAGGGGAAATAATGTTTTATTTAGTCATGGCTAAATAATTAGTCTCTTATAATTTAGCTAGTGAAAGTTGGGAGAGTTTTAGTCTCTCTTCTAAGTATATTCTCACATCAATTCAAGTCCTTCACAGCTATACGACCTAGCTATAATTTATTATGATGAATAGGAGTTCCAAAAAATAATAATAAGAGATAGGTACAAAAGGAGTAGTTATACTGAGTGAATCAATACGAAAACCTCAGGCTATTCAGTTTTAGGTTTGTTTTCTAATTTGTTCTCCAT
>NZ_JBLYZK010000051.1:0-7374 GCF_048551395.1 Acinetobacter sp. TY1 | reverse complement strand
ATGCGCACTTACGACTTGGATTTCATCCAAGTCAAAGTTTGCGTAAGGGGATACCCCTTAACCCCAAAAAATTGCTACGCAATTTTTTAAAAGCAAAAGCAAAACCATCACAAGGCTAAGGCATGGCAATTTATCACTGTACGACTAAGACCGTTAACCGAAGTTCGGGACGAACTGCGGTAGCATCTATGGCCTATCGTGCAGGAGAAAAATTGACAGATGAACGGACAGGGTTAACGCACGACTTCACGAGAAAAGAAGGTGTGGTGTATACAGAGATTCTTTCTAACTTGGATACTGAATTAGACCGAAGCAAAGTTTGGAATTTGGCGGAAAAATCAGAAAATCGGAAAGATGCCCGAACCGCACGTGAATGGGTGATTGCTCTACCGGACGAGCTGGATGAAGAACAGCGAAAAGAACTAGCAAGAGAGTTTGCTCAATCTTTAGTAGACCGTTATGGGGTGGTTGCAGATTTAGCGATTCATGCACCTAGCAAAGGTGGAGATGATAAAAACCATCATGCACATATCTTACTGACAACTCGCAAAGCAGAATTAGATACTGAAAATAAACTGGTCCTCACTCAAAAATCGGAAATTGAGTTAAGTAACACCAAAAGAAAAAGCTTAGGCATGGGAACAAGCCAGGAAGAAATTAAACAGATTCGAGCCACCTGGGCAAACTTAGCCAATCATGCTCTGGAATATGCAGGGTATCGGGAAAGAATCGACCACCGCAGCTATGCCGATCAAGGTAATCAGATACAAGCCACCATACATGAAGGCAGTAAAGTCACCCAGATGCGCAGAAAGGGCATAGATACTGAAATTAGCCGTTTCAACGACACGATCAAACAGCAGAACAGCCAGCAGCTCCAATACAAACAACAGCACAAGGAACAGACCTTAGAACAGGGTTTCAACCGTGTTGAAAAAGGCTTTGAGCAATGGAAGAAAGATCAGGAAGCTAAACGCCTAGAACTGGAACATAAAAAACAGTTAAAGCTACAGCAAGAACAAGCGATGAAGCTGAAACAACGCAAAAGCATGAATAGAAATGGGCCTTCCTTATGAGCAATCAAAACGATTTAGACGACCAGTTATATATTTTATTGGCATCCATGAAGGAATACAGGGAAGCCATAGCAGATGATAACAAGCGATTAGAGACGTTTTACAATAAGGTAGCTAGTGGGGTACTAGAACAGAGCAAAAAGACCCTAAATAACGCAAATCAGGAAGCTACACACGCCCTTCAAGGTCGTATTCAGGAGTTAGATAAAGCCACCGATAAATTGAACTACAGATTTATTGCCTTGTTGTGTGCAATTTTCCTTAGTCTGGTATTAGTTTTCCTGTTTTTTATATTTTTATTTATTCCAAGTTTTGACGAGATCAAAGAACGTCGTGCAGAAGCAGCTTGGCTAGAACAAAGATATAACCTAGATATTAAAAACTGTAATGGCCAATCCTGTGTCCGGATCATGAAAAATGACTGTCATGGGCCAAACAAAGATTATTGCGTGATCGACCCTAAATAATGCTTTTTAAAGTGGAGTGGCAGGCCAATAACCGTGAGTAGTGCAAACTTCAGGAATAGAAATGGTAACAGATTTAGGTATTACAGTGGTTCGCCCTCCACCTAGGATAATTTCATCCCCTATAAAAAACTTATGACCATTAAGTTTATTGGTGATACTGACCTTGCCGTCATTTGTATATGCTAATTCAGTGCTATCAGCCCAGATAATAAAAGGACCTGTATCACTGTCCAGTCTGATACAGCCATACGGATCTAAATGCAATATTCCTCCAATAAGTGAAGCTCTTGCACCTGATTCATTATGCTTAATAAAAAATATAGGTTTTACAGGTTGTATAGCATCAGAAACTAAGGCGGGCTTTGCCATACAACCAGTCAGTACAGAAATGATGAAAAAACTTTGAGCTAAATTGTATATTTTCATAGTTAACCAAATTTTGAGAGAGGACAATACTTTGCTTGGTTTCTTTCGTTATTCAATTTATACCGGTGCACGCAAAGTGGCTCGACTTTGAAACATGGCTAAAGCCCTATTTCAAAGCATCGAGCAAAATTTTAATTAAACACGTTTCAATGCCATGATATGACGAACCATCTCGTTAATATGCTGTTTTGTTTCATCATCTTGAGAACTTAGCCAAGTTACAACATCCGCATCAAAAGCTTTTACTTGAGCAATCGCATGGCGTTCTTGTAATTTTTTCACGAAGTTTGGTTTTACTACTGGCGCATTGGTAGGGTCAAAATTTTTATAGCGTTCTAATTCATTTTGCATGGTTATACCTCCGCTTTTGATTGTGTGATGGCTCAAAAGCAGTAATGATTCTTGCAACATCACCACGTTCGACCCAAACCACTGTTAGTAGTCTACCACGATTGCTTAGACCGATTGATATCAACCGTTGTTCGTCATAATGACCAAGATCGTCAAAGGACATCAGCTCTGGATCAAGAAAAACGCTACATACTTCTTCAAAAGTAATTTCACGCCCTCGATAGACTATTTCCATTTTTTTATCGTGCCATTCAAATAGCAGACCGTAATACTCAATCAACGGCATCTTTAGCCTTTTCCCTAGATTTACAACCTTCTAAAAGTCTACTTAGAGGGTTTCACTTATTCAATAACTCATTAATTTAAATGGGTTCTAACATCTAAGTTTCGTATAAGCGCCATTATGTTAAATAGAGTTTTCCGATGTATATTTTAGGATTTTTCATTTTTGAGAACCAAAATGAGTTGATCCATTATCAACCGTATCAAACAAGGGATAAAGCGAAAGCAGAGATTACGAAATATATTGAATTATTTTATAATCAGTGCAGGATTCAAAAAGATTTGAAGTTTAAAATACCAAATCAAATGGCAGAAGAGTTTTATAAGTTGGCTGTCTAGAATCCCATAAGTTGGGGTCTTCAGTATTTGCAACACACATCAAACTTAATTACTTTCATTATTCCACAACCGCATCAAAATTAATCCCATTTAAACCATCCAGCCCTTCACCGCTTTCCCACATTTGATGTTATTTACGTTCTAGATGTGTCAAAAGAGAGGTCTGAATACAGCCTACTTCATCTGTGTTGCTCTCATAAAAGCTTAGCTAAAATACCAAAACCAGAAAGCGACCAACACACCTAGTGAAAGGACTGAAGCAAACAGGGTGAACCATGAATGTGATTGTGTCCCCCAAAACATACGCTTTGCTAGCCATTTTTTAAGTAGAACACTATTCAGTGTCAGTGCTGTCAAGTGTAGTAATACAGTAGCTAAAAACAGATTTGCGAATAGTTCATGCACTTCTTTTAAACTGTGGCTATGCGTATAGTCTGTTAAAAAGCCTGCCAGTACAGTTAAGGGCATCAGGCAAAAAACACCCAGTATGCTCAGCTGAAACAGGCTGGAACTGGCTGCTTTTAAAAATGCTGGGGAAAGCCATTGCTGCGGTTGCGCCCAATAGCGCTGCACAAATGGCTTGATCACATTAAATCGACGGCTCGCCCCTGAAGGCTGAGTATGAGCAAATCGAGAAGCAAGAAACTGCCATAAAATTCTTAATATCAGGCTAATACCAAGTGTATAGCCAAACGCCATATGCACTTGATGCCATTCTTCTGCATCCCCCGTGAGATAAGCCCCAGTAAAGCTCAAAATAATGACGATATGCAGAAATCGAATCAGTAAATCTGTAGAAGATGTTGCTGTGTTCTGAGCCATAAAAAACCTTTGTTGACTGTATTTTAGTTGCAGAATAGCAGCTCAAGCTGAGGTTAATATTAAAAATACAGTCAAAAAAATTGCGCTCATTAGAGCGCAATTTTAAAATTGGAAGATCATGTGAATATTAATTTTGTCTACCATTAGCTTAATATGGATTATACGAAGCCTGAACATTGGAGTCGGTTTTTTTGATGCGTATAACCCCATTATTAAACAAGGTTATTTTAAATGTAATGGATATGCATCAGTAGCGACTTATATTCTCTATTGTCTAGCTCAATTAAGGTTTACAGATAAAATATTTACTATAATCATTCTGATAACAGCAAGAGACTATATTGTGCGCCATTCTTATCATATCGAAAAACATTATATTGAACGGTCAGGGTGGCTACGTGCGGCTGTACTAGGGGCTAATGATGGGATTATTTCTGTAACAAGCCTAGTAGTCGGAATAGCAGCCAGTGGTGCTTCTTCTCAAACATTATTAGTAACATGTGTTGCGGGATTAATTTCTGGGGCGGCTTCAATGGCTGCAGGTGAATATATTTCCGTTAAATCACAACAAGATATTGAACAGAATGATCTGAAAATGGAGGCACGTGAGTTAAAACTCCATCCTGAACATGAACTGCAAGAACTAAAAAATATTTATATACAACGTGGTTTAGAACCAACTTTAGCTGAAGATGTCGCTAAACAACTAACTATGCATAATGCTTTAGATGCACATGCTCGTGATGAAATTGGCATTTCAGATCATACCTCTGCCAAGCCATTTCTAGCGGCATCTTCTTCAGCCCTCGCATTTTCTGTAGGTTCATTATTTCCTTTAATTTCAATGATGCTTCTGCCTGAACAATATTTAGATAAAGGTGTCATGCTGATTGGCGTTTTAACTCTCGGAATTATGGGAGCATTGGCGAGTTATGCTGGCGGTGTAAGTATCTGGAGAGGTTCTGTTCGGGTTATGATTTGGGGAATTGTCGCAATGTTATTCAGTGCTTGGATCGGATCACTATTTAATGTTGCTGTGACCTAATATACTTTGTGTATCTGATCACAATATTTTAATCCAATAAATTATTATAGGTTTTGGGTAGTTATTATTCATGAGTTCTCCTAACTTTTAGATACTTATATTACATATGATCTAACCTGATTAGAGGTCAAAACTAAGATACTCAATCATCTGCTTCAAAGATTTTTTAAAATTAACATAATACACCTTATACGAAATACAATTTTTATTACTTTAAAAATCAACTTCTTATATACTATTAAAAAGCCCATTCCCCCTCGAATGGGCTTTTTTTATGATTTTTCACGCTCCACGCTTAATAAGTGAGCAATGTTTCACGACTTTGATTAGATATTTTAATCAGTGCAGTAAGAACCGAGCGAGTGTCTACGAGCGATTGAGCATTATAAAAATTTCGTCCTCTGCCTTTTCTCTGATTACAAGCTTCCTTTAGATTTTAAACGGTAGATACAGAGCATCCCGAATGGGTGCGAACTTTGGAGTTTTTGCTTTTCAAAAAGTATGAGCGGAGCGAATACCTTATCAATGCTTTTTTTGGATATTACAAACAGTATTAATTAAAAACTGCCCCTCGAAGCGAGGAACGAGCTTCAATAAAGTACGAGCTTTAGCGAGTACCTAGGGCAGTTTGCACTCCCCTCTCGAAAGGCTTTTAATTATTTTTAAAGCTTTTAAATGCTTTTAGGAAGGGTGAAAGCATTGGTATACGTGCATTTCAGAAGGCATAAACGGACAGTAGCTCTTATATAAACGGACAGTAGCTCTTATATAAACGGACAGTAGCTCTTATATAAACGGACAGTAGCTCTTAATTAAAGGACATTAAATAATTTGACCTTAAAAGGATATTGAAATACATTGTCTTCTAATTCAATAATAAAATAAGGGCTGTTTTATGAAGAACAGTTTAGTTGTGAAAGATAATGCTTTAATCAATGCCAGTTATAACTTGGAATTAACAGAACAGCGTTTGATTATGCTTGCCATCATTAATGCCAGAGAATCAGGGCAGGGCATCACAGCCGATAGTAAGTTAGAAATTCATGCTAGTGATTATGCAAAGTTGTTTAATGTATCCATTGATGCTTCGTATAAAGCCCTTAAAGAAGCAGTGAATAACTTATTTAACCGTCAGTTTAGCTATACAGCCGAATATAAAAGAACAGGGAAAACTGGCGTTGTACGTTCACGTTGGGTTAGCCGTATTTTTTATGTTGATGATTTAGCATTACTAGAAATAACTTTTGCTCCTGATGTTGTCCCACTGGTAACACGTTTAGAAGAACACTTCACAAGCTACCAAGCCAAACAAGTCGCACACTTAACAAGTAAGTACGCTACTAGGCTTTATGAGCTTCTTATAGCTTGGCGTGAAGTCGGTAAAGTGCCACAAATAGAAATTAGTACTTTTAGAAATAGACTAGGACTATTAGAAAATGAGTACACAGCAATGAGTGACTTTAAAAAGCGTGTACTAGAGCCTTCTATTAAGCAGATCAATGAACATACAGATATTACCGTGACGTATGAACAGCATAAAAAAGGACGTTTAATTTCAGGCTTTTCATTCAAGTTAAAACAGAAGCAACAGCCAAAAATTGAAGTTAAGCATGACCCAAACACACCTGATTTTTTTATAAAATTGAGCGATCCACAACGCCATTTATTTGCAAATAAAATGTCTGAAATGCCCGAAATGAGTAAATATTCACAAGGTACAGAAAGCTACCAACAATTTGCTATTCGTATCGCTGATATGCTTTTAGAGCCTGAAAAATTCAGAGAGCTTTATCCAATTTTAGAAAAATCAGGATTTCAGCCATGATTAAATTAAATAACCTATCAACCGATCTAAAGCATGTGACCGTTGAATACCTCGACATCGTAAATTATGAAATTGCGAGGGAAAATATATGCGGTTATATCTTCCTATTATCCCGACTATCCAAAGATGCCGAACCCACCGAAAAAATGCAGATGGAAAGCAAAATACAGGACTTAATTTACTATCGAGATAATTTGCAGATAGAAGACAAGGACAATATTCAAAAGGTTTTAAATACGCTCATTCCAGAGTATCAAGCCGAACAAAATAACCAAAAAGCTAAGAAAAATTAGGCTTCAATATCGGGCAAACCAAAAAGCTGTCTATCCCGATCTTCTGTTAAATATTCGTTGAGTTCAGCGAGTATTTTTTCTTTATTGGCTTCATTCTGCATTTTCTTAATTAAATAAGAACCAAGCAAAATTTTGCGTCTAGTATCGTCCTTTCTTTCCTGTTCCTTTTTCTTGGTTTTTTCTCTTGCTTCGATAGCCTGTTTTTGGGCTTTTAACTGTTTCAGCTTCTCTAACTGGGCTTCAATTTTCTTTTCGATATTTTCAGCAGATTTTGTCATAACGGTTAATTTTGGGATATAGAAAACCACTCAAGCATAAGGCCCTATGAATTGAAATTCAAGCGGGCTATATGCTATCGTGTTTTTCATGAAATGCGCACTTACGACTTGGATTTCATCCAAGTCAAAGTTTGCGTAAGGGGATACCCCTTAACCCCAAAAAATTGCTA
>NZ_JBLYZK010000050.1:0-8110 GCF_048551395.1 Acinetobacter sp. TY1 | reverse complement strand
CGGGAATAGCTCAGTTGGTAGAGCATAACCTTGCCAAGGTTGGGGTCGAGAGTTCGAGTCTCTTTTCCCGCTCCAAAATTTTTTTATCTGGTTTTTTATTTAAAAAATTGGGTAGACACCGCGGGAATAGCTCAGTTGGTAGAGCATAACCTTGCCAAGGTTGGGGTCGAGAGTTCGAGTCTCTTTTCCCGCTCCAAAATTTTTTCATCTAGTTTTTTATTTAAAAAATTGGGTAGACTCCGCGGGAATAGCTCAGTTGGTAGAGCATAACCTTGCCAAGGTTGGGGTCGAGAGTTCGAGTCTCTTTTTCCGCTCCAAATTCAAAAAAGCCCTGATCGAAAGATTGGGGCTTTTTTATTATTGATTTTTAAAAGTATTTTATTTATTGCAACTCAGCCATCGGATCTATTGTGATGATTTCTCATGACCGCATCTTTTGGCTTTGTGACCAAGATGTGACCAAAATGTGCCCATTTTTTATAAATGATCTTAAATGACCTTAAATTTTCTTAAACTATTTACAAAATATTCTGTCATTTCCTTTCACTTTCTTAAAGTCTATTTCTAAGCAAAAAATTGTGACCAAGGCCATTTTTTGTGACCATTTGTGACCAAATTACTATTCAACACCATGATTATTAATAATTTTTTCAAAAACAAATAAATCTCCGACTTGGATATCTAAATGCTCACAAATACGATCAATGGTATCTAAGTCGATTCGGGTCAACTCTCCATTATAAAGTTTATGCAAAGTCGTTTTATTAATTCCAGTACCACGAATTAAATCAGCAACCCGCATTTTTCTTTCTGCCAATAAAATTGGTAATTTACAAATAACCATTAAAAATTCCACTAATACGATGAAAATTTAATTGTATTCAATTAAATTTAAGGTTATTTTACGTCTATGGATGAATAATTACTTACATCCAATGAATTCTTACAGGAATACAATTATGACATATACCTACCTTACCGCCCAACAACTGGCTGAAAAAATTCAGTACGACGCTCGTACTATTCGCAACCAACTTAAAGATAGTGTCTTCATTGAGGGTGTTCATTACATTCGCCCATTCGGTGGCCGTAAAATTCTTTTTGTTTGGGAACGTATCGAAACTGAAATGCTTAAGTTTACTGGTTTAAGCATGGAAGCGTTGCAATAGGAGTTTAATGTATGGCGACTATTCGTGAAAGAAGTGGAAAGCTCATTGCTGACTTCCGTTATATGGGAATGCGTTGCAGAGAAACCACAACGCTTGAAGATAACGCATATAACCGACGTATTTTAAAAAAACGTCTTGAACAGCTTGAGGCTGAGATTGTTTTGGGAACTTTTGAGTACGAAAAGTACTTTCCAAAAAGTAAACGTCTTGAGGAGTTTAAAGAGAAAAGAAGTCAGCAAATTGCTGTGCAAACCAATGTTCCATTATTCAAAGATTATGCGCACATTTGGTTCAATCAAAGACAAATAGAATGGAGAGGTTCTTATCAGGAGAAAATTAAAATCGTCATGAAAAAATATTTGATTCCTGCTTTTGGAAATCAAGTAATGACGAAAATTAAAAAATCAGACTTGCTGAATTTTCGTGCCTCCCTCGCCAAAGTGACACACGGAAATGATCAGACAAGTCTGAAAGCATCGCGGATTAATCAAATCATGACGCCTTTACGTATGATACTCAATGATGCGGCTGAACGATACGAGTTTGAGTCGCCTTATAAAAATATTAACAATCTGAAGGAAAGTAAGATTGAAGTTACTCCCTTTTCTCTGGAAGAGGTACATAAAATTCTCACAATGGTACGTGATGATTTTAAACCTTATTACACTATTCGCTTTTTCACAGGTATGCGTACTAGTGAAATCGATGGTCTTCAATGGAAAAATATCGACTTACAGCGTCGTGAAATACATATTAGAGAAGCACTGGTAAATGGTGTTTTGGGTGGAACCAAAACTTATGGCTCTGACCGCACCATCCAAATGAATGATCGGGTCTATCAAGCTTTTCTACAGCAGAAAAGCTTAAATAATGGTAAATCCAGTTTTGTTTTCTACAATCGTGATGGCGGGCCTCTAGATTATCGTCTGGTGAATAAACGTGTCTGGCATCCGATCTTGCGCTTTCTAGGATTAAAGCCTAGAAGAGCCTATCAAACACGCCATACCGCTGCAACATTATGGTTATCTGCAGGCGAGAACCCGGAATGGATCGCACGCCAGCTGGGACATTCAACCACTGAAATGCTGTTCCGGGTCTATAGCCGCTACATTCCGAATGTTACGCGTCGCGATGGTAGTGCTTTTGAAGCCATGCTGGAGAGACTGAATACAGAGGAGCTTGCCCATGAACAGTAAAGCTTTCTTTGGCGGCGTAGTCGTTAGCCCAGAAGCAGATATGGTCGCGCGTGAACTCATTCATGAGTTACACATTCCTAAACTGCACAATCTGGCCTTTTTGCTGGAAATCAATAAATGCTTCGATGATCACCAGGCTTTAAGGCTTTGGCTACAACGACTGCTGGATGATGGGCAAGCCCATTACGATGATTTAGCCCGCCAGGCCCGCATCCGGTTAATGAGCCTAGTTCCCTAATCAAACAAATATACAAGGTCATCTAATTGATGACCTTAGCCCTTCTATACCTATAAAAAGGTGAAAATATGCATAAAGATATTTCAATTTGGATGCCACTCTATATTGGCGACTTACAGGCAAAATTCGCACGAATGACTGCAGAACAAATTGGTGCAGCACTGCTGTTAATGATGGATTTCTGGAAAAATGGTGCTATTCCTCACGACCTAGCTACGGTATGTAGCATCACAAAATTATCCCAAAATACCAAGGCTAAAACCTTGTTGAATACGCTGTTGGCCCTAGAATTGTTTGAAATCGAATCTGAGCAGATTCATTCAAATTTTTTAACCAGTTTAAAAAGCCAGGCATTGCAAAATCAGCAAATGAAATCTGATAAAGCTAAAAATGCAGCTCAAGCACGTTGGGGGAAATCCGCCAGTAATGCTCAAGCATCTAACAAGCAAGTGCAAAAAAATGCTCAAGCATCCTCTGAGGATACCCCGAGCATTGCTCCGACCAAGCTCAAGCCATGCCCTTCATCTTCATCTTCATCTTCATCTTCATCTTCAAATTTTGAAGAAAAAAATGAGAATTTTTTAGAAAATTCCAAATGGATTTAGGAGAATAATCATGAATACCATGCTTAAAACGCTCCAGTTTCGCACAGAAACAACGGAAACACTTTGCCCTACCCATCATATACCCCTGATGGAAATCGCTGGTCACAAGCTATGTAAATTGTGTGCCAAAGAAACCGTCCATCACTCACATGCAGCCTATGCAGATGAGTTGCAACAGCGATTGCTACAACAGAAAATCAAAAACTCAGGGCTCAATAAACGCTACCTGGATCGTGGCTTCAAGAATTATGTAGTTGCATGTCCTGCACAAGACAATGCCATCAAACTATGTCAGGCTTTTGCACAGCAGATTATTTCTGACCATTATCCAAACCTACTGCTCATTGGTACACCGGGTACAGGAAAGACTCATCTGAGTGCGTCAATCATTCGCAACATTCTGCATAACAGTACAAAATCTGCACGCTACTATACCAGCGCAGAAATTGCTCAAAAAATGATGGATACCTGGTCAGATGCTTCACGCTCTGAGAAAGAAGTCATCGACCATTTCTCCAGTTTTGATTTATTGGTGATTGATGAATATGGCCTGCATGACCGGCATGAAAAACGCCTGGAGATGGTGCATAAGGTCTTATATAGCCGTTATGACAACATGAAATCTACCCTTCTGATTTCCAATTTCACAGTCCAAAATATGCAGCGAGATTTAGGTATCCGATTATGGTCACGATTACATGAAAACAATTTGATTGTAGTACCGTGTTATTGGGATGATCAGCGGATAACCAAATAATACGACTCTTTACTTAAGCCAATTATCTCGCTGAAATAATTGGCTTTTATAATTAGATTTTTCAAAATTGCATTAATTGCATATTCTTATTAAATGGACAGATATTCTTATTTGAAGCTAAACACCCGTTCTTATTTGGTGGTGTTTCAAAAAGTATGCTGAAAAAAACAATATGGCTTTTGATAAAATAGAGGTATGAAAATAACGCTACAAATCAAATGTCCTACCTGTCTAAGTAACAATATAAAGAGAAATGGCATCAAAGTAGATGGGAAACAAAACCATCAATGCAAAGATTGCAAACGTCAGTTTATTGGTGCTCATGCATTAAGCTATCAAGGGTGTAACTCAGGTATTACCGGCAAGATATTACATTTAATGATCAGAGGAAGCGGTGTAAGAGATATTGCTGAAGTCGAGCGTATCAGCATTGGCAAGGTATTACGAACCTTAAGTGAATCGATCTATCAGATTCAGCCTAAACAAAGCCACTACGAATGTCTTGAAGTCGATGAACTTTGGACTTTTGTAGGGAATAAGAAAAATAAACAATGGCTTATTTATGCCTACCATCGAGAATCTGGAGAAATTGTTGCTTATGTTTGGGGTAAGCGGGATTTAGCAACGGTTCAACGTCTTAAAGCTAGACTTAAAAAGCTTGGGGTTCAATATGCTCGAATTGCGAGTGATCATTGGGATAGTTTTATTACAGCATTTCAATGTTGCAAGCAAGTGATCGGTAAGTTTTTTACCGTCGGTATTGAAGGTAACAATTGTAGAATTCGTCATCGAATCAGGCGTGGATTTAGGAGAAGTTGCAACTTTTCTAAAAAGCTCGAAAATCATTTTAAAGCCTTTGATTTGACTTTCTTTTACCTTAATAACGGATTTGTTTAACGCCAGCATACTTTTTGAAACACCACCTAGTGATTTATTTCGTCATCTTCAAGTTGGTCAAACTGAATGTCGTAAACGACGTATTTGGGTTGGTCGAGTGAAACTGTATATTAGTGCGCTACGATTAGAAGATGGAGAACTTTTACTTGTTGTTTCTCCTATGTTGAATGCTTCAGCTATTCGTGATTATGCATTACGCTGGGAAATCGAAACCTTATTTAGTTGTCTCAAAGGACGTGGATTCAATCTTGAAAATACTCGTTTAACAGACCCTAGACGAGTCAAGAAATTGATAGCAGTGCTAGCTATCGGTTTCTGTTGGTGCTATTTAACAGGTGAATGGCAACATGATCGAAAAAAAGCGATAAAAATAAAGAAGCATGGACGACTTTCAGTAAGTTTATTTCGCTACGGTTTGGACCATGTTCAAATGGCTATTCTACGTTTGATTGGTTTTGGGAAAAAAGAAGAATTTAAGAAAGTGCTAGCAATTTTAAGAAAGAAAAAGCCTGATAGGACAAGGGCCCTATGAAATTTGTCGTGTACAGAGTTAAAATTGTTACAAAGCCGCATTTTATATACATTTTTAAATTATCAACTTTATTTAAAATATGAGTGCAGTTATTTTGATCAATAAAATTAGTTTGGGGGTTAGTCGTTATGTTGAGTCGCTTTTTAGTTATTTGCCTGAGTAGTATGTATATTTTTTCGACTTATACTCTTGCAGCTGAACCACAAAAATCACTTCCTCCTACCACTAACAATCTAAACAATTTAGCACTGTTAAACCAAGCCGACACATGGTCTTTAGATAATCTAAATAAAGCGGAGTGGTCGGACAATCTTGAAAAAGGCTATCTTCCTGTTTACGCAAAGTTACAAGTGCTGTTGAGTCGCCATTACTCATCCTCAGGTGCAATTGATGGCATATTGGGCCTAAATACTGTGAAAGCCATTTCCGCTTTTCAGATTATGAAGGGTTTAAGTGGTGACGGAATCTTAGACGCAAATACTTGGCAGCTTTTAAATGAAGATACAACTCAACCGACGTTTATTAAGTACACCATTACCACACAAGACTTAAAAGTTCCTTATGCTCAATCGATCCCTGTAGATTATGCTGAACAATCAAGAATGAAGGGCTTGTATTACACTCGTGTGACCGAAATGCTCGGTGAAAAATTCCATATGGATGAATTGTTTCTACAAAAAATTAATTCAGGCGCAAATTTTAATAAAGTCGGTGAAAAGATTATTGTCGCAAATGTAATAAATGTTTTGCCAAATAATGTGCAAAGCATTATTGCACACAAAGGTTCTAAACAATTATATTTGCTTAATCGACAAAATAAGATCATTGCATCTTTTCCTGCAACGATCGGGAGCGAAGATAATCCCTCACCCACTGGCACGCATGCCATCGGCAGTATCGTGTTCAATCCACATTATAGTTATAACCCTAAGAATTTTATTCAAGGCAAAAATCTTAAGCCCTTAAGCCTCCCCCCAGGACCCAACAACCCTGTAGGAAATATTTGGATTGGTTTATCTCGACCTTCTTTTGGGATTCATGGTACGCCAAATCCCGCCTTAATTTCTAAAACAGCATCGCATGGTTGTATCCGATTGACTAATTGGGATGCTAATAACTTAGCTAAAGTCCTCCATAAGGGGTTAACTGTAATTTTCTTGGAATGAAAAAATTTACCTCGCTATTTGAAAAATCAAAATTTAGCAATCAAGCGCTTGCGTTCTCAAGCTCAATTCCTCTTGTCTCTTCCCACAAAGCCAAGATTTCGCTAGGCGTATACTTTTCCCACTTTTCATAGTTGCCAATAATTGGGCACTAACAAACAGCTCAATCTCGGAATACGTCCAATTTCCAGGAAGATTCCTCGGATACTTAGGTTTTTCATCTTTATGGTCTAAATAATCTAAATAAGTCGATATTTTCTTAGCAAAAACAGTATCTTTAATAAACCTAGCGTTTTCATCACCCGATAGCTCTAAGGTGCGTAACCGATCACCTACAAATTTCGACTGATACCAAAACAAGCTCAAAATATGCTGTAAATCATATTTAAGAAGCATCCGCATTAAATCCAATTCCAAAGCATTATTTTTCTTTACAGGGATTTTTTGTATTGGCGAACAAAATCAAGCAAGGCATACACTTCATTTAATCTTTTATTTTTTATATATTTTTCAATTTCCTTGAAGTCTTTGATATAAACTTTTGAACCCATAATTTCCTCATACAGCCCAAAGGTCCACTGCTCTAGGTAATCGTAGCATTCAGGAATCACAAGATTTATGTCTGCCTTAAAATTTAAGGCTAAGTAAGTTTGAATTTCATGCGTTATATTTTCATTCAAATATTGTCTACAATCTGAATGTAGCTGGCGCAAATCAGCTTGTTTTTGTATAAATTCGTCAAATTCATTTGTTTTAAAAAGATAGCCTTTTTCAAATATTCTTTTTACAAGATCACCAGCACCATTGGCTTCGAGTTCAACAAATGAACGCCACTCATGTTGTGGCAAAACATTGTCTGTGCCAATCTTAATTTTGCTGAGCATAACATACAGAACTATTTTTTCTAAGTAACTGAGCTGCTGCTTCGGTGAATCTATTGGCTCATCTGACAATGTTGGAATACACAATTTAAACTCATTGAGATATTTGTTCATGTAATTTTGTACAGAGCGTCTACGGCAGTCATAGCATTCTAATTCTCTCTTGTAATTCTTCCAATCTTTAAAGCCTATGTCTTTACGTATAAAAATTTCATAATCGAAATAGCACTTTTTGCAGTTTTTTATTCCCGTATATTTTAAATGTCCACTGTGTTTAACGATTCTTTCCAATTTTGCAGATGAACTAATATCATATTTTTCCACTAATTTTTTTACAGAATAAGTGAACTGGTGCTTTTCAATTTCATTAAATTGCCAATAGTCTTGTAATAATTCTAAATTAAAATCTTCATATTCAGGATTCATCACAAGTTCATATTGTCCTTGGCTTTGTTGCACAAATAGACGAAAGGGGCTTTGTTGCACAAAGATTTGAAATGCAAAGCGCCCCTAATTGATCCAAATTTAAGGCATAACTTGGGTAAGTGATCGACCTAATTCCGTAAATCTGTTGAGGACTGTTACACGTGCATGAATCTCATTCACTTGGCTATCAAAACTCCTTGCACTGAGTTTATCTCCTAATAATTTGATGCAATGCATCTTAGTTTC
>NZ_JBLYZK010000049.1:0-8342 GCF_048551395.1 Acinetobacter sp. TY1 | reverse complement strand
TCTTTTGCAAAATTTGACGAACCGAACATCACTGTTAAACAACGAAAACTTAATGATCAAATTTCAAATATAGATCATCAAATTTCTGAAATATCACGCAGAGAAACTGAGTATCAAGAGTATGTACGCGATCAAAGACTGGAGATCATAAATAGTTATATATTTGAAGAAGATAACTATGGAAATAAATACTTTAGTCCTCAAAATGGTGAAAAACAAAAGCGACTATATGCAGAAGAAATGGAAGATCTAAAAATCCAAGAATTGCATACGGCTTTTACAAAAAAAATTGAGACCGAAGCGCAGCAAGAGTTTTCCCAAAAAAGAGCAATACAGCTCGAAAACGACCGAAAAGATCGTGAATCTAGAGAACAGCAGTTACGTAAAGAACGAGAGCAACAAGAACAACGCTATGCACAAGAACGAGAGCAACAAGAACATTTGGCATTTTTAAGACGCCAAGAACAAGAAAAACAGCAGAGAAATGAGCCTAAAAAGCCAGAAAATGACAATAACCATGACTACACGCCTTAGCAATCCCATTTAAACGCAAAAAAACGGGGGTTTTAGCGACTTTTGATAGAAATACAGTAAAAATATAGTTGATAAAAATAAAATCGCTTAAAACGCAAATGAGAGCCTTTTAGCGAGTGTCTACGAGTGACACAACGAAAGGTTGCTTATTCCCCCTCTGAAAAACCGTTTTTTATTGAATTACTGGGGACAGTGATTAGCGAGTGTCTACGAGCGAAGTATTGATGCTTTTGCTCGTCAAAAAGCATGAGCATAGCGAATGCATTATTCATGTTTTGCTTTTTGAATCCTTGATCATATATGCAAAAAACTGCCCCCACGAAGCGAGTGAAACGAGCTTCAATAGAGTACGAGCTTTAGCGAGTACAAAGGGCAGTTTTAATAACTCACTTTGGAAATAAATTCCCTTTTATTCTTTTAAAAAGCTTTTAAAAGCTTTTAGACCCTCTGAAAACCTTATGCAGCAATAGTTTCAAGCGTTAAAAGGGTACAAATAGCATGATAAAGGGTACAAATAGCATGATTTTATCGTTTAAAAGGGTACAAATAGCATGATTAAAGGGTACAAATAGCATGATAAAGGGTACAAATAAATTATTGTACCCTTATGTTTATTGGTGTACATTGTTTTCTCATAAGGGTACAAAAATCATGTTCATTTTTTATAAGGTTTGATATCTGAATGAATAAAGAAAATAGTTATGATAAATCTTATCCAGTAACAACAATGGCTATTCAAAACAAAGTTACTGAATGCTTTAAAAGCATGTCTGTAGATGAAAAAAGAATTTTAATTATGGCTTCTCCGATTGCTAGAAATGTCGATGCAAGTGAACAAGATCAAATCTTAATATCTGCTCAACAATTTGCTGATGACTGTGGTATCAAAGTCAATTCTGCTTATAAACAAATTGAAAATGCGTCAAAAAAACTAGTAGATCGGTCCTTTTCATACGTTAATGATAGGGGGAAAAAGGTCTACTCTAACTGGGTAATTGATGCTACTTATGAAGATGCAGGGATATCTTTAAGGTTTACATCTATTGTTTTGGTGATGTTGAAAATTTTAGATAAATACAATCCATACACTCGTTATAAAAAAGATGTAGTTCTAAAATTAAAAAAAGACTACTCAATAGACTTTTACCATTTAGCGAAAAAAAATCAGGCAAAAAATGGCTTTGAATTAACGCTAGATGAAATGTTTACAGAGTTTGGTTTACCAGAATCTTATAGAGATTTGAGGAACTTAAAACGAAGAGTTTTGAAGAGCTCATTAGATGAAATTAATGAATTTACCGATGTAACAGTTGACTATAGTCCAGTTAAAAAAGGACGTTCTGTTGTCGGCTTTAAGTTCACTGTGAAAGAAAAATCTAAGCCAAAATTAATAGCTCCTGAGCGAGATCCAAAAACAATAGATATGTTCTGCAACCTGTCTGATGCTCAAATTAACAAGTACAGTGCTATTTTATCTAAACTTTCTGAGCTATCAGACCTAAGTAACTTCCAGGACTATCCTAGTTTTGCCCTTTGGATTAGTGGCATCTTACGAGATCCGAAAAGTGTAAGAGAGGAAACAGCAAAGCGGATTTTTAAAGCTCTTCATAGCAAGACGGATTTTAAACCATGAAAACTAGAGCTGAATTAGATGCAATGAGCCATCAAGAACTCAAAGACTATGAGCAAATTTTACTTGCTCTGTGGACACCAAGAATGGCTATTGAAAGTGACATTGAAAGGTTAAGCACTAATCGCAACGAATTATTAGAAATTTTTAATCAATTAAAAAATCCTGATGCTCCTGAAAATGAGCGTTTAAAAAATTCTATTTTATCGCTCAAATATAAGATTGAAGATTTAGAAGATAAATTGGATGATCTTATTCAAGATAATCGCTTAAATCGTGCAGATTGAATTATTCAGTTTATTTAATTAAAACCGTGAAACATTGATCAAATAGTAAGCGTGGAACGTGAAAAATCATAAAAAAAGCCCACCTTGGGGAAGATGAGCTATCAACTAGAAACTACAGCATTGATTTATATAGATAATTATAACGCATTTCGTATAAGGTGTATTATGTTAATTTTAGAAAATCTTCACTACTATTATTTTAAAATAAGCCTTATATCCAAGCATAAAACAAGGTTGTCTAGACTTCTTTTAACAGTAAAGTTATCATAAAACTGAATTTTATTTTTTAGGTAAGTTTATGCATTCTATCCGCATTCGTTAAGACACAACTATTTGCATAGTGACACTATTTTATAATGGTGGGCTTTTGTTGTGTCTTTAAGAATATATGCGGATATATAAAGTAAAAGTATGCTTAATTTATAAGTATGCTTTTAGTGCATAGTTTCCAGTTATAACTTAATTGACTAGCTATTTGTCCACCCTGTGGATGAATAGCTTTTTTTTTGGGAGGACACTGTGATGCTAGCTTTTGTTTTCACCTAAATCCTGTTTGCTGCATAAAAAATTTCAAGAGCTAAACAGGAGTAAATAAAAATGAGTTTAATTATTAAAGCGAGAAACATACGCTTGGATTATGCTGGGCGTGATGTTTTGGATATTGATGAATTGGAAATTCACTCTTATGACCGTATTGGTCTTGTGGGTGATAACGGAGCAGGAAAGAGTAGTTTACTCAAAGTACTTAATGGCGAAATTGTTTTAGCCGAAGCGACATTACAGCGTTTTGGTGATTTTGCACATATCAGCCAACTGGGCGGAATCGAAATAGAAACGGTCGAAGACCGGGCAATGTTATCTCGCCTTGGTGTTTCCAATGTACAAAACGACACAATGAGTGGCGGAGAGGAAACTCGTGCAAAAATTGCTGCCGCATTTTCCCAACAAGTACATGGCATTCTAGCGGATGAACCAACCAGCCACCTTGATCTCAATGGAATAGATCTACTTATTGGTCAACTTAAAGCATTTGATGGAGCATTACTTGTTATCAGTCATGACCGATATTTTCTTGATATGGTTGTAGACAAGATATGGGAGTTAAAAGACGGTAAAATTACGGAATATTGGGGTGGTTACTCGGATTACTTGCGTCAAAAAGAAGAAGAGCGACAACACCAAGCCGTAGAATATGAGCTGATGATGAAGGAACGGGAGCGATTAGAATCTGCTGTGCAAGAAAAACGCCAGCAAGCTAATCGATTAGACAATAAGAAAAAAGGAGAAAAATCCAAAAACTCTACCGAAAGTGCTGGACGACTTGGGCATGCAAAAATGACTGGCACCAAGCAAAGAAAACTGTATCAGGCAGCTAAGAGTATGGAAAAGCGTTTGGCTGCATTAGAAGATATTCAAGCACCAGAGCATTTGCGTTCTATTCGTTTTCGTCAAAGTTCAGCCCTAGAACTGCACAATAAGTTCCCGATTACGGCAGATGGTCTGAGCTTAAAATTTGGTAGCCGTACTATCTTTGATGACGCTAACTTTATAATACCGCTTGGCGCTAAAGTCGCTATAACTGGATCGAATGGAACAGGGAAAACGTCCTTGTTAAAAATGATATCAGAACGTGCTGATGGATTAACCATATCTCCAAAAGCTGAAATTGGCTACTTTACACAAACAGGATATAAATTTAACACGCATAAATCTGTGCTCTCCTTTATGCAGGAAGAGTGCGAGTACACAGTTGCGGAAATTCGTGCAGTATTGGCTTCAATGGGGATCGGAGCGAATGATATTCAAAAAAACTTATCCGACTTATCGGGAGGTGAAATCATCAAACTGCTTTTATCCAAAATGCTTTTAGGAAAATATAATATTTTGCTTATGGATGAACCAGGAAACTATCTTGACCTAAAAAGTATTGCCGCATTAGAAACAATGATGAAGTCCTATGCAGGAACTATTATCTTCGTATCTCATGACAAGCAATTGGTCGATAATATTGCTGACATTATCTACGAGATCAAAGACCACAAAATCATCAAGACTTTTGAGAGAGATTGTTAATGATAGCCAATCTAATCCGAACATTAATTATTGAACTCTTTAAAGGAAATTAAAAATGACAATTCAAGATATTCAATCACTTGCTGAAGCACACGGCTTGTTGCTTACGGACAAAATGAATTTCAATGAAATGGGCATTGATTTTAAGGTCGTTTTTGCTCTTGATACAAAGGGGCAACAATGGTTGCTGCGTATTCCTCGTCGTGATGGCATGAGGGAACAAATCAAGAAAGAAAAACGCATTTTAGAATTGGTAAAAAAACATCTTTCTGTAGAGGTTCCTGATTGGAGAATTTCATCTACAGAATTAGTGGCTTATCCCATACTTAAAGATAATCCTGTTTTAAATTTGGATGCTGAAACCTATGAAATAATTTGGAATATGGACAAAGATAGCCCGAAATACATAACATCTTTGGCAAAAACCTTATTTGAAATCCATAGTATTCCTGAAAAAGAAGTTCGGGAAAATGATTTGAAAATTATGAAACCTTCAGATTTAAGACCTGAAATAGCAAACAATTTGCAGTTAGTAAAATCTGAAATTGGTATAAGTGAGCAATTGGAAACCCGCTACAGAAAATGGTTGGATAATGATGTTCTATGGGCAGATTTCACCCAATTTATACATGGCGATTTATATGCTGGGCATGTACTAGCTTCAAAGGATGGAGCTGTTTCAGGCGTTATTGATTGGTCAACAGCCCATATAGATGACCCAGCGATTGATTTTGCTGGGCATGTAACTTTGTTTGGAGAAGAAAGCCTCAAAACTCTAATCATCGAGTATGAAAAACTAGGGGGTAAAGTTTGGAATAAACTATATGAACAGACTTTAGAAAGAGCAGCGGCCTCTCCTTTGATGTATGGTTTATTTGCCTTAGAAACTCAAAATGAAAGCCTTATCGTTGGAGCAAAAGCTCAGTTGGGAGTTATATAATTTAAAAATATGATTGCTGAGAACTGCCTTGTTTTGAAACTTGGTTGGCTTTAATTAGTTTTTAGTATTCTTTATAGAAAATGCCTCGATCAAGGGGCATTTCTAACAATCATTTAACATAAAATTTCTTATGTGAAGTAACCTGAATGCAGCGGTGCCCCATTGGGGGCGCGTTGAGATAAGCCTCTTTTAGATAACTTTAGCAACTCGATAGACAGTTGCAACTCCACAATTCACTGCTTTGGCAATTTCTTCCTTAGTCATATTGCCAACTACTAGCAATTCTTTTATTCGTTTATGTTTAGCCTCATTTGCCTTCTTGCCTGTTGGTTTGTAACCCGAACGTGCCAGGCCCTGCTTAATACGTTCTATACGTTTCTCATTGTCTAGGCGGGCCATTGTTGCCAGAAGATCAATCAACATATTGTTGATGAGTTCCAAGATTGAATGAGTAATGCTGTCACTGGTTTGAATCATTTGGTAGGTAGTAGGAAGATCTGCTACGACTAAACGAAGTCCCTTCTCCTGGATCCTGCGCTTCAGCTCTTGAAAATCTCGTTGGGTTAGGCGTGATAAGCGGTCAATACTTTCAACTAACAATGTGTCACCTTGATTTGCTTCTGACAGTAGCTTATTCAATTCAGGTCGGTCTAACTTCGTACCACTATAGTTTTCCACGTACACAATGGTTTCACCCAAATTCAAGTTTTGGTTTAGATCCTGAAGAATCTGCAAAGCCCTTTCTGCATCTTGATCTTTAGTTGAAGCTCGTAGATAAATACGTGTATTCATTTCTATCATTTAATCTTAATTCTATTAGATTAATGATAATACTATCATTTAATTATTGCATTAAGTCTAATGATAGATATTGTATGCGATTTGGCTCGCTATCATTCAGGTATAGTCTTTTGATAAAAAAAGCATGACTAAAAGCCATGCCTTGGGAATTCGTATAACGTGTATTATGTTAATTTTAGGAAATCTTAATCGAAGTGAAATATATAGCTCAAATCATAGAATGTAATGAGAATCTCGAATTCATTCTAAAAATTAAGGTTCGTAATGAAATTCTAGAGGTATTTAGTTCTTCAATACCCTCATGTATTGATCTCAAAAAAAATTACCTTATAGATTTAGAAGCTACTATTTTTGATGATTACCTTATTGAGAAAACACATTATTCCCATCAAATTAAGCAAATAGATAATAGTCTAAGATATGAAATTATTGGATATTTAAAAGAAGGGAAGCTAGATGTTAATGGCTTAATTTTTGAAGATGATATTTTAAATAGAGATTTTTTTTACTTAGATAACAATACAGTAAAATGGACTGTCGATAGAATTAATGCTGACTTTGATGACAGAGATTGAATCCATTTAACATAAAATTTCTTATGCGAAATTACATACCAACTTTAACCACATTGTGGACAGGTTGGATTTTAGAGATAAGAAAAACTTCTAGGGCATTTGCTAAATAAGCCGTATCACGCTCAAAGCCTATTGTAATGATGGATCCAGCATCTTTCAGTCTTGGATCTATCGCAATATATTCAGTTTTATCTTCATTCCATCGGCAATATTTCATTACCCTGGCGCTTAAGCCATTACCACGATAACGGCCAGCACCTCTAGAAGTCCCAACACCGATATAAGTCACTAAATCCCCTTTGACAAACGCATATACACCTTGTTTATCGTAATTAGGAATTTTTCCAAAATTAAAATGTACTGGTGACCATTCAGGAGGCTTTCCTAATAGGTCTACATTCCAGTGATGTTCGAAGAATAATTCTGTATTACGTATTAACTTATTAAGTGTTGGATCTTCCACTACTTATCCCTCAAAATTTATAAATTAAAAAGCTTTCGGTCACGCTCATCTGTTAAATACTTATCCATCTGAGCAATTAATTTAGCTCTGGCTTGTTCATCATCTTCAGTGATCTTTAGCATACAGGATCCAATTAAAATTTTGCGTCTGGTATCATCCTTTCGAGCTTGTTCTTTCTCTTTAGCACGTTCTCTTGCCAGTGCTGCCTGTCTTTGAGCCTTTAACTGCTTTAGCTTTTCTTCCTGTGCTTTGATTTTGCTGTCTAGTGTTTCAGTAACGCTCATTAATCCAATACCATCATCCTGGGAAACCATCCCTAACATAAGCGCACTTGAATATGCATTCAAGGTGCTATATGTATAGTAATGTTTTCCTCGAAGAGCGCACTTAGCCATTGGATTTCATCCAATGGTGCGACAAGGGGTAAATCCCCTTTGTAATCCCCAGACCAACATATTCATGTTGGTAATTTCGATAAATCGAAATAAAGAGCAAAACAAAATGGCGATATATCATTTTTCAGTTAAAACGATTAGTAGAGGTAATGGACGATCAGCCGTTGCTTGTGCTGCATATCGTTCAGGTGAAAAATTGGTATGCAATTTCTATGGAAAAGAACAAGACTACACAAAAAAAACTGGTGTCGAATTTACAGAAATCTATGCGCCCGAAAATACAAATACCGAGTTACTCAATCGTCAGACACTTTGGAACAAAGTCGAAAAAGCCGAACGAAGAAAAGATGCATTACTTGCAAGAGAATTTGAAATTGCATTTCCAGGTGAATTAAACGCTGAACAGCGTAAAAATATGCTCAATGAACTTTGCCAAAACCTCGTTAAAAAATATGGTGTCATCGTTGACGCTGCTATTCATGCACCGCATACAGACAGTGGAAGTGATGAACGCAACTACCATGCACACATCATGTTCACCACCCGAAGTATTAATGAGCATGGTGACTTTTCAGCAAAAAAATATAGGGACTTCAGTCGTGACAATGGCACAGAAACTGTAAGCCACTGGAGAGAATCATTTG
>NZ_JBLYZK010000048.1:0-8630 GCF_048551395.1 Acinetobacter sp. TY1 | reverse complement strand
ACCACTTACCCAAGTTACGCCTTAAATTTGGCTCAATTAGGGGCGCTTTGCATTTCAAATCTTTGTGCAACAAAGCCACTTGAAGATAACGTAAGTGCTTGCAGAAGTACCCCCTCGAGTGAAAAATCAGTTGCTGTACTCCATGGGCCTAGATAAACTCCTTCAAATGGTATATCCCAATTCAAAGGGTTTTTAATTGATTTCTCGAGGTATTCTATTAGACCAATAATATGGCTCGAACTTTTACCATATAATAATTTTAAAATGGGTTCATCAATGGCACGATTAATTGTTACTTCATTTTTTTGATTTTTAATAATGATTAATACAGTTATTCTTTCACCAGAATTAACAATGGGTTCAAGAAAAATAGGTTGCCACTCCGCAATTATAGGTGGACTTTGTGGAAAAAATAAGTCTGAAATCATAAGACCGCCCTAGTTAAAATAGTGGTAATTGACCATAATCATCTGCATTAGAAATACTTAATCTTACTAAATTAGAAAGTATTGGTAACCTTTGATAGAGAAAATTTTGTATATTTTTATGATGATCGGTTAGTTCATCATGGTTAACTTTACTGGATTGTGGAAGGAGTTTGATTTGCTCCTTTGAAATTTTATTACTAATAAAATCAATTACTTTTTTCATAAATTGATGGGTTTTAATAGTATTATAACCTTGACTATTCCTAATGTTTTCAGCAAGTATGTTTTCACCCCATTTGCATTGAGTCATTGGGAGATTATGAGTGAAATTAATAGGAAAAGCTTCACCATGGTCAATAAAATCATATTTAACACCATCAAAAAGAATATTTCCTGGATGCCTATCTGAGTTTGCAATTAATTCATCAAATACTATTATTTTATACAGATCTTCATATGTAAGTAGTTGATTGCTAGTAACTTCATTTTGTTTTAAAAATCTTGAGAAAGGTGTCGAATTGCAATCTGTAGTCCCAAAAAATAACTGATTATTTACATTTGGGATATCGGGATGATCATGATCAACCTTAACTATCAAAGGTTCCGGAGTATTTATTCCTATAGCTCGACCTAATAGTGAACACAGTATTTCTTTATATAATTCATTTGTGTTTTGAATTTTTTTTACATAAGCTTTTACCATCTTTTGATCAGATGTAACTACATAGCCTGTCCAAATATCATTTACACCAGCATTAACTTTATCCTGTTTCATACTTGAGCTTTTTGGGATAAATACCGTTTCAACAGAAGAAGGCATTGATAAGTTTATTTCTGACATTACTAACCCTTTTTTAATTACACCCGATCCAAAGTGTTGCGTCGGGTTCGCAGTTTATAAAACCATTGAAGCCCAGCAAAGAGCCACCAGTACAAGTAGCAACCCTAGTTTTATGTAGTCAAATTTATTCATACATCTGAATACTTTTCTACAAACTCGTCTACCCATCCTTGTGCGACTTCAAGGTTGATTATGTCGGTCAGCTTTAGGTTGGTTTCTTCTGCTTCGTTAAACCCCTCGATAATGGCTTCAAAGATATTGGCTTCACTAATAACTTCACGCGCCATTTCCGCAGTGTCATAGCTTTGCTTGGCTTTTATAAGCGAGACTATTTGTTTATCAATTCCTGCACCAATTTTTTCTAATGCCTGTTTAAATTCTTGACGATTAATTGTTAGCGCAGTTTTGGATTTATTGAGTGTTGCAATCATTATTTTCTCTTTTCTTTTGGACGTTTTAATTATCTAGCTCGCCAATTTTGACGAGCCGATGGACTGACAGTTATAAATGTTTTTTACTTCCCAAAAGACCGTAAATGCTCCACAACAACTCCAATAATTCTAATTTCTTGTTGTGTTGAGTTCATGATTGGGAAGTCTGGATTCAAAGGAACCAGTTCAAAAGTTTCACGTCCGTGCTCATCGTAACCAATCGCTCTATACTTTTTAAAGGTTGCTTCATGGCTACCATTCTGTGCAATAACATAACAGCCCGGATACGGCTCTTTTGCTGCATCAACCACAAGTTTGTCACCTGGAGCAAACTCGGGAATCATACTTAAACCTGATACTTCAAGTGAAAATACACTTTCAGGTTTACAACCTATATAGGTTGTATACGTTTCGCCTTTCGGGTGAATACCATCATAACCAGACTCATAAAAGCTTCCTGCTTGAACAAAATCTAGAATCGGGATTCTACGCAGAGGACTTTCATTTATGACTACGTTGGAGAAGTTGGAATCATTTCGTTCTGTAGCAGAAGAACCTTCACCGGTTTGTAGCCAATAAGCATCAACACCTAGAAATTTAGCAATAGATGGCAAATGTGATGATGAATCAACACGACCCGTTTCTAACTGACTATAAGCGGACTGTGTAATTTTAATTGCATCAGCAACATCAGCTTGAGATTTTTTTGCATTTTTCCTTGCTAGCTTTAGTCGATCTTTAAGCATCAATTCACCCTCATCATTATATTAAATAATATTAGGTAACTAATACTTAATCAAATTAGAATACTTATTGACTAAATATTAGAATGCTAATAATATTTACAAGTTACTTATATTTTAATAAGAGAATGCTTATGCAAACCTTATACAAAGAGCTTGTAGTTTTTCTCGGTGGACAAATCCCAACAGCAGAAAAATTAGAAGTCAGTCAATCCAATATTAGTGGTTATGTTTCTGGTCGCTGGAATATGTCAGTTGACGTAGCCGTTCGAGCAGAAAAGGTTACAAATGGTGAATTTAAAGCAATTGACTTATGTCCATCGCTTAGAAAGTTCCAAGCTTTAACTGCCTAGGAGCACCCATGAGTAAAGTATCACCTGAGTTGCTCGCAATGGCGAGAAATGATGTAGCACGAATAATTCAAGGTCTTAACTCAACCAACCAAAGCAAGATCGCTGAACAGATGGGAATTGATCCTGGCACATTAAGTAAATGGAAAAATGATAAACAAAGCAATGGCTTAACGTTTATTGAAAACTTTTGCGTGTTATTGCGGTCGCTTGAAATTAAGCCTGTGCCTGTGACTTATCGAATGATCCGTGAAGACAAATTACAAGCATTGTTTGTGATGTCTAAAGCATGGATGGGGCGCATGGATTCGGTCGATGATTTGTTTCAGGACGACATTTCAGATTTTGGAATGGATATTGAGTTTGGATATCGAGACATTAAAAAAGCCTGATTTACGAGATCAGGCTTTAGTAATTCAAAACTTTAGAAGGCATTGAATATGAAATCAAATTTAGCACAAGAAGCAACACCTTACAACGACTGCGATTTTCTAATTGGTGATGCAGTTGTTATTGATCAAGCAATGATTAACTTCAACGAAATCTATCAAATCACAGAAGTTTATGAAAACACGGTCAATGTTTATATCGGTATTGGTATTTTGACTTTAAATAAAAAGTTTGTTCGCAGTGCATCGATTACTGAGCTTAATGCCAACCGCCGTTTAACCGAAGCTGAACAAGCTTTAGCGGAGGTGTCATGAGCTTAGATGCAACTATTTGGGCTTGGAAAGTTCGCCTGAAGCAGAAGAAAGGTGGCAGTCTAAAACCCCTTAAAAGGCTCGTTTTGCTCTCACTTGCCGACCGTGCAAGTGAGGATCATTGTGCCTATCCGAGTGTCGCAAGATTGGTTGAGGATACCGATATGGATCGTAAAACAGTCTTAAAAATTATCGATGAGCTGATTGACGATGGCTTAATTATGGATACAGGTGAGCGAAAAGGACGAACAAAACAGGTCAAAGTTTACAAATTAATGGGTGTAAATGGGCGAGAAACAGTACCAATAACGGTACTGTTTGATACCGAAAATGACGATTTAAACAGTCCCAACAGTGGAACAGTTCCAACAACGGAACAGTCCCAACAATTCCATGAAAGAGTCCCAACAATTCCACTAAACAGTCCCAACGTTGGGACACGGAATCTTTCAAAGAATCTATCATTAGAATCTAAAAATAAAAAAACATGGTTTTGTTCTAAAAAACTTCGTGAAGAAATTAATTTGACCGATGATGGAATCGACTTTGAATCTATCCTGAATTCAACATGGCTTGAACGCGAAGTACGTGCCTTTGAAAATTACAACGCTGAAAAAACCATGAGCGATGATTTGATGATTTATCACTTCACGGATTGGCTGATCAACGCTTACCGAACCAAGTATTCGAATAATCAAAATTCAACTTCTGGAAAACCTGCAGGTACAGGATCTAAATCTCAACAACTTTCTGAAAAACAGATTCACGCTTTCTCATTGAAACTTGCTCACCATCCTGAGTTCTCAGGCAAGTTCTCTGAACCAGGGGAGTCTTACGAAAAACTTGCAGCACGAATCGCAGTGAAACTTGAAAATCCAATTCAAGCGAAAAAATGGGAATCGTATTTGAAACAGGTTGGATACAACGGAACTTTGGACGGGGTAGCAGCATGACCAATGCAGACCGAACTTACCTAAACCTGATGATCTTCAGATCTATGGCCAAAACCAAAGGACGCGTTTCTATAAATCAAATCCACGAAGATATTCAACCGAACATGGGGATTTCAAAACGAAGCTTACAGCGCTATTTGAACGGCTTAGCAAACTGGGGATTGGTTGCCAAGGATGGAGAAACACCACAGGGATTTAATCTGACTGAACATGCAAAAAATCTATTTCAAGACTTAGCCAAGGGTAGTGATGCATGAGCAGTATTTCACTTGCTGAATACAAAAAGCTCTACGCACCGAAGAAGCAAGTTAAACGTCGTACCACGGTTAAATCAGAGCGGACTATCAGCGAGGGTGAGGCAAAGTTATCTCAGCAATTGAAGGCGTACAAGATCGAGTTTGAGCAGGAGTTTAGATTCGATCCGAAAAGGAAATGGAGAGCTGATTTCCACCTGGTAGGCAAAATGATTTTGATCGAGGTTGAAGGTGGGATATGGAGTAATGGGAGGCATACAAGGGCAAAGGGATATTTAGGGGATATGGAGAAATATAACTCGGCTCAATTGTTGGGTTATTCAGTGTATCGGTATAGCACTGAGCAGGTTAAAAGTGGTTTGGCGATTGAAGAAATTAGACGGTTAGGGTGATGGGATGAATGCGATGGTTAAAGTGATGGATTGGTCTAAGTTCACAGCTGAAGAATGGTTTAAGCAGTACGGGGTATATATTCAGACCTGTCGCATGAAATCAGGGAATGAGCCGGATAGCTTAGGTGTGAATCAGATTTATTGGTTGATTTGTGAAAACAATAAAGGAGTGGCATCTAGAAAGAATCAATTGATTTGTGAGATTGATGATTTTGAGGCGGATGAAGTGCGAAAACTTATCATTGATTTAAAATACTCAAGTCGTATTTGTGATTCAGCTAAAGCGGCCGTAAATCTATTTATTGAGAGGAATGTAAGAGGGATGTCGCTTAGGCAGATGGAGGCGCGGTTCAAGCTCGGCAGGACTGCAATTGATAGTATGGTTTTTGCAGGTAAGTATTTTTTAAATGGTCATGATAAGCGTTTGAGAATCAATTGACTGTCCGGATGGGATATGGCATATTCCTGTTATAGTGGACGAAGTTATATAGATTCACTAGATAAACCTCGCATTTGCGGGGTTTTGCTTTATTAGGATATTAAAGAAATGAAATGGATTTTATCGATAGCTATTGCTTTGCTATCTACCTCAAGTTTTGCTTATAAAATTACAGATTACTCAGGCAAGTGTTTTGTACTTGATGAGAAAAAAGCTCAAGTATGTTCAATCCAAAAGGGTGTGAGTTCTGGTGGCGGGTTTATTTACTTAGAGTTTGATAAAAAAGAGTTTCTAATAGAGCAATCAACAAGCTGTGGTGCGAGTTGTCAACCTTACTTAGGTACAACGCCTGAAAATGCACTTTTGTCTAAAAAATATAAAAAAGGTCCATGGGATTGCTATAAGCAAGTGCAAGGTTCATTGAATGTCTGTTACATGATCTCTAAATAGAGTAAATTCTTAAAAAGCTCACAGAAATGTGGGCTTTTTTAATGCCTGTAGAAAATATCCACTATGTTTGCATATTTAATGATTAAGTTAATAATGGATAGAGTAGGTGTATAAGATGGTACAATGAGACTATCTATTAGATCCTTTGATTTATGTCTGAAATTTATAAATACCTTTACATGCAAATTGGTATATTTGGTTCACTTCCAACACATAAAGTTTTTACCATTAGTGGTGGTATTGATAATAAGGCAAAATGGATTTTTGCCGATAATACGTTTATTTATGGAGGTATTTCAGATTGGGCTTTAAGGCATTCAGGTCTTGATTCAGGAAAACCAACATGGTCAGAAGAGTCTAAATTATTTGTAGAGAATGAAAAAAGAAAATTAGCCTTGTATAAGGCTTCTCATCCTGAATTTATAACCGAAACGGGTATTTAGGTTCAATTTACTATAATAAATAGTTATATTTGATATAAAGTTTGCTTTGTTACTCTGTAGGGCGTATAAAGGCACCTCGTTGATGCGGGATGGAGCAGTCTGGTAGCTCGTCGGGCTCATAACCCGAAGGTCGTTGGTTCAAATCCAGCTCCCGCTACCAACGAAAAAGATTCAAAGTTTAATACCCTAATTTGCTTCGTGCTTATTAGGGTTTTTTTTATTATAAATTAACCATAATGTTGTTTTTAAATAAAAAAAACCCACTTATTTTAAGTGGGTTCAGGCGTTAAATAATCTGCGTCGTTAATCATTTAACCCCTTATTTAAAAATTATTTTGTTTGTGGCTTTTCTTTATTTGGCTCAACCGTTTTCTCAGGTTCGGCTGATGGTGTAGTTTCGGTTTCAGTGCTTTGATTGGCAGCATTGGTTGTGGGGGCATTTGATTTTGTTTTGTTTTCAAATGCTTTAAATCCAGTAATAGTATCAGGCATTTTCTTTTTCCATTGGTTGAATTACTGAATAGCCATAATGTGCTCTTTAATTAATAACATTAAGGTGTTTGTGAGAGTTATGTGTAGTGATATGTTCGACGTAGACGGTTTATATCGACAAAATATATTAAGAATAGCTTAAAAATATCACTCGACCTTTGTTATCGTTGAACTTTAAAATTTAAATTTTATTTAATGACTTACATGAACAAGACAAATATAAAATAATGGGGTTGTATTAATCTAATTTTAATTATTTTTAATTAAATATTAATAATTTACACAGAATCGATGAAACTGTGTTAGATTGTACTTGATCGAATCCGTATGCGAAACGGTAGTGTTTGAGTTGTTATAGGAATAGCGCATTCCCTTCAAAAGTTTTGAAGCTTAAACAGTTAACGCTGAGCATGAGATCGCAACATGCCGATCTACGAAGCCCACTACTATTTGTGGGCTTTTTATTGACTGTAAAAAGACAGCAGCTTTAAGCCTGGGCATTAATAGAATCAAGCATCAGCACATATAGCTTATGAAAGAATAGAAATTGTGTCATAGTCCTTAATACTACATGAGGATTATAAGATGACACCTTTGGTTGAAGTAGTCTTAAAAAGAATAAATCTTCGAATGAGTACCTCAGTTATGATTGGACATCCAGCTGATGAATCATTTATCAAATACCTTTTAAAATGGTTACATCAACATAATGAAGTTTTGAATGTTGAAGAGATAGCTCAGTGGGCAATTAAAAATCATTGGTCAGAAAGAGAGATAAAAAATATTGCGTATTGGATTAAGCTAATTGTAGAGGGTAAGCAGGCTAGAATAAAATATATTCCTCTTTTTGCAGAAAACTATTTTAGTGATTTATTAGTTGAAGCAAGAAATAGTCAATTATGATTTGATAAATTTTTAAGAGGGAGTTTTGCACTTAAAAGAATGTATATGTTTTCATTTGATCTATTATTCAAAGTGATATAGAGATAGGGCATAACGAATTAATTGCAATTGATAATGTGATGATTCTACTGAAAGAGCGGATTAAGAATTTGTGTATGTCTTTATCATCAGTGAATTAAAGAAAAGTAACAAAATTAATAAAAAGTCAAATTGAAGTCTAATAACTAAAAATGGCAATAATAATATGCTTTATTTTATCCAAAAGGAGATAGGTGATGTTGAAAACTGTAGCTCTAATAGGTACTGGTATCGCAATCGGATGTTGTTATCAGTCCTATAAGAAAGATCCGCAGAAATCTAAAAGTAAAAATTTAGAAAAAAGCGGTAAACAGAGCAAAGATAGTGATGAGATCACTAAGGAATAGTAACTTTAAAAATGTTGAATTCAGTGTTTATAGACCACCTCCGGGTGGTTTTTTTATGAGCGCAATTTATGAAAAGACCAATGCCACCTAAAACCCTATTTGATATAGATCCTTTTGATGCTGTTGATTTTGAACCTGCACAAGAGTTAAAAGAATGGATATTAAATACATTCATTGATGACGAAGGCGCACTTCATAATCCAGATCACGCGCATATATCGCCTTGGGATGATGATTTATTTAAAGTGTTATGGGCTTCATCGGCATTTATTAAAGCTGACAAAGTTGTATTGGGACAGACAGAGAAGTGAACCGTACCGGGTTTGTCGGAGACTTTTTTATTTAAGTTAGGCCACCTGACCTAACGGGTTAATCTTATCATAGT
>NZ_JBLYZK010000047.1:0-10191 GCF_048551395.1 Acinetobacter sp. TY1 | reverse complement strand
AAGCTGTTGCAACAGCCATGTTGGCACCTGTAATTCCCGCAAAAATACGACCAATATATAGCCACAATAGAGAAGGAGCAGCAGCCATTAGGAGATAATCAGCCGTTGCACCAGCAATTGAAATAATTAATACAGGTCGACGTCCAAATCGGTCACTCAACGCTCCAAGGATAGGTGCAAAAATGAACTGCATCAGAGCATACACAGCTAATAAAGCACCATAGTGAACACCGCCTGCTTCAGCTCCAGCCAATGACCGTAATAATTCAGGCAAGATCGGCATAATTAAACCAATCCCAACAGCATCCAGAAATATAGTGATTAAAATCACGCTCAATGATTTCTTCACAAATGCCTTCTCTAGCAATGATAGAATTAATATTCTCTCACACACTCCCTATCAGTGATAGATTTATGAGTAAAAAAGATATTGCACCTCAACGTCTGACACGTGAAATAGTCCTGCGTACCGCATTGGATATGTTGAATGAAGAAGGCATAGATTCAATAACCACACGCAAGCTAGCTCAACGATTGGGTATTAAATCTCCAACTCTATATTGGCATTTCAAGAATAAATCCTTGTTAATGGAAGCAATGGCGGAAACCATTATAAATGAACACCATTTAGTTTCTTTACCCATCGATGGGATGACATGGCAAGATTGGTTGCTCGCTAATTCTGTAAGCTTTCGTCGAGCACTACTAGCTTACCGTGATGGTGCTCGTCTACATGCAAGAACTAGCCCCAGTCAAGGACATTTCAACACGATTGAGGCCCAAGTTGCGCTGTTATCTCATGCTGGGTTTTCTCCTGTTGAAGCAGTTGCATTACTTATGACATTAGGAAGGTTTATTGTTGGGTGGGTCCTTGAGGAGCAGCAAGAAGAAATAAGATCAGACCCACCATTCGAAGCCGATCCAACTATATATCCACTCATGCTCCAAGGAGTGAATACCTTACAAAATATGAATGCGGATGACATTTTTGAAAATGGGATTCGTATGGTGATTATCGGTGCTGAAAGACAACTTGATATTAAAATGCAAACTTAACTCTATACTGCTTTAAGCAACTGTTCTATTTAGTAATAAAGCTTTTATCCTTAATTATTTAACATAATAGAGCTTATACGAAACGCATATAAAAATAGTTTTATATTTCAAAAAGTTATGCTATAAAAAATCGGGGACGCAAACCCGAAAAGCTGACTTGGAAACAAGTCGGCTTTTTTATGATCGTTTTTGATAGTTCTTGCCAATAGTTTTGACTAAAAATTACGCATTTCAGTTTGAGTGATACAATTTTGTGATACATTATTGTATATACAAATTTGAATGTTTTTTATGGAACAGTATTTCGAATGGGATGAGGCAAAGAATCGAAAGAATCAGAAAAAACACGATGTCTCTTTCGAAACGGCAAGCCTTGTTTTTGATGATCCATTAAGGATCTCAATCCAAGACAGACATACCGATGGTGAAGAACGTTGGCAAACCATTGGAAAAGTAAAAGGCGTACTAATGCTCTTAGTAGCTCACACCATCTTTGATGAAGATGACTGTGAAATCATACGAATCATTAGTGCAAGACAAGTAACTAAGGCGGAGCGAGATAGATATGAGCATGGTTAGATACTCACGCAAAGAACTGAATGAAAAATTCAGCGACAAGCAAGATGCTGAAATTCAACGCTTGCTTGCTAAGGGAACGGTTCCTGACGATCAGCTAGATCTCTCAGATATGCCTGAAATTACCGACTGGAGCAATGCTGTACGCCACAATCAATTCTATCGACCAGTGAAGCAACAAACATCTATTCGTTTAGATGCTGACGTACTTGCATGGTTCAAAGCACAAGGTAAAGGTTATCAGACACGCATGAATGAAATCTTGCGGGATGCCATGCTAAAAGAATTAAAAAAACATCAGTAAAAATGGGAGCTTAGGCTCCCATTTTTGACTTCGCATAAGGTGTATTATGTTAATTTTAGAAAAATTAAAAGGTATTCACTAAATTAAGAGTAAAGTAATGGAAATATGGAAGCACTGTTGGAACTGTAAACATGAGACGCCCCAAAAAAGATCCTTTTTTAAAATGTTTCCTAGACCTATAGAAGGATTTGTTAAGGACTCCGATACAGATATAGCGACAAGTATTTGGTCTATTTCAATAGATGCATATCAATTTTGTGAATGTAAAAAATGTGAAGCACCGTTACTTCACATTGATACTTATCAGTTAAAAAATAATGCTAATAATTTTGAAAAAATTCCTTTAGAACTTCAAGAATTGAATAATCGTATTAGTTCTAGTGGTCATTGTCATGAACATAAATATATAAGTCTTTCCTACCCTAATTTTAATTCAAATGCATATCAAAATAGGAAATGGTCTTTCCACTTACCTGTTGAAGATATGTCTTTGTTTTTTGAAGTTATATCTGCTTATAACAAAGGATTATTTATATTAGCACTTTCAGGAATTAGAACGATTATTGATAGATATATAGTCAAGAAAATTGGGGATTCTGGATCTTTTAAAGATAAATTAAAAAAGATGCTAGAACAGAAATATATCAATCAAAAACAATTTGAGTTACTAGACACAGTGATTGAAGCTGGAAATGCAGCTGGTCACAGAGGATTTAGGCCAGAAAAAGAGATGTTGGATAATTTACTTATGGTTGTCGAAGACATCATATCTTTGGAATACAAGACTTTGAAATTTGATGAGTACAAACAAGTGATTCCAAAAAGAACCAAAAAAAATCAGAAGTAAAATCTTATAGAGCCTATTTTATAATTATATTAAATATATAATTTTTAGTACATTATCTATATAATTCCCAACACTCTGGGGGAAAGGAGTAGGGTACATTGGTATCACTAACCTTAAATTGTTTTCACACTTGCAAACTAGATGGTGGAAAAGACTTTATAATTCCAAGAGTTCCTTTTTTGAGTAGTTCTCAAGAAAAACAATGGCTTGGTAAAGGTTATTACCTATGGACTGATAGTATTTTTTTTGCTCATGAATGGGGAAAAGATCACTATCGATCTAATTATGCTATAAATCAATTTGAAATTAATGTTCCTAAAGACCAGTTTTGGGATCTTGTAGGTAATGTTGATCACCAACTTGAGTTTATTAAGTTTAAAAACAATTTTTATTGTTTGCTGGATGAAATTGTTGACCAAGCTACTGATGCAAAAAAGCAAAGTACTAGGAAACAAATTCAACGTTTAAAGCAACAAGGAATTAACGTATCTACTCTTTTTTCAGCATTAAGACTTTTAAACAAATTGGCTTATAAAGTGGTTAAAGCTTCAGACATTAAATCTAAAAAGACTGAGTCTATTGAATTTATAAAAGACACAGGTGGTGAATGTCTATTGTTACCCACTCGCCAACAAATTGTTGTTTACCCTGAATCATCAAATATGATAAATCATATTAATTGGGTATATCCTTAACTCCACTAGGAGAAAGTTATGGCTTCATATTCAAAAGATTGCATTCAAACTGCAAAAGCTTGGATCAATGAAATCGATGACATTGATTCTTTTCTGGAAGAATTAATTGAAGTAAATGAAAAATGTACATCATCTCCATCACTAGAGGAATTTTGTGCAAGTTTTTCATTGAATACGACAGAAAATCTAATTGGTTCACCAATTGAAATGCTATTGCCAACAATAGATGTTCCAATTGAGCCTTCATCAACTATGTCTATTCCTAATGATATATCAAAGATCCTAATTTCCCTTTCTATCGAAAGAAATAAAGAATTTGTGAATTATGATTTATCATCACCATTGCCTTACGATTCTGTAGAAATGATTAGAAACTTCAAAACCCAAGAAGTTTCTAATCAATATCAATGCGCTGCATAAAATATGAATATTCAATTAACTTCAACTAAAGTTCTTTTTTTAAAAATACAGCCTGCTCAAGATGATTTTACTCAGCAAGAAGAAAAATTTAGTTTTGATTACCAGGTTGAATTTCCTGATTCTGTAAAAGATAAATTTATTGTCGTTATTAAAGCATTAATAGAACACCAAAGTGGTTATCACGTAGATACTATTTTCTTAGCAGAATTCAAAGTAGATTCTGAAGTTAATGAGGATTTCAAAAAATCTAAATTTCCTTTTGTGAATGCTCCTGCTATTGCTTATCCATTTTTTAGATCTTTTATCGCTAATAATTTTGTTAATTGCGGTTTAGAAGTGATGTATTTACCTTCTGTTAATTTTGAACTTTTATACAGAAAGAAAAAAGAAAATACTCAATAACAAATAGCCCAAGTTCTTGGGCTACTTAACATAAAATCTCTTATATGAAATTTAGAACTTATCCCTTAAAAAGATCATTAAAAAGCTCTTTATCTTTCTGTCTATTTTCTTCTGTCTTACTTTCCGCACTTAAAAACTGCTCAAAATCAGCCCATTGATGTTTAAAAGATTCATCATTTTTAAATTTATTCAAAACCCAAGCGCCAAGCAAAATTTTCCGTCTAGTTTCATTTTTCCGTTCTTGAGCTTTTGCTTCGCTTAAAAGTTTTTGCTGTTTGAGTTTAAGCTCATTCTGTTTCTGTTTTGCCTGTTCTAAGATCTGCTCTTGTTCTTTTTTTAAATACTCAATTTGCTCTTGCAGGGATAATTTTTTCTGCTGTGCTTTGGTGAGTTTCTTTAAAACTGTATCTTTCTTTTCTTGAATATCTGACATAGTATTAAACCGTGATGATCAATAATCAAACATCATCATAGAGTCAAAAAACAAAGCAAGCAATATCAAACGTAGCGAAGCGAAGTTTTCCCGGAGTGAAACGAAGGGCGCACTTACCCACTTTTATCATTTCATTTAAAAGTGGACGTTGCGACAGGGGAACCCCCTGACCTCGCTTTAGCATGGTCAGCAACTTTTTCAAAGTTGCGAAAATCAAAACCACGGTATGCAGAAATTTAGGTTTTTAAAATGGCAATTTTTCATTTGAATGAAAGCAATATCTCACGAAGTGACGGACGTTCAGCCGTTGCTTGTGCTGCTTATCGTGCCTGTGAAAAATTAGAGGATCTGACTTTTGGAAAGACTCAGGACTACACTAAAAAAAAGGGACTTGCATACAAAAATATTTATGCACCAGAACATACCAATACAAAACTTTTAGACCGTCAAACACTTTGGAATACAGTAGAAAAAAAAGAATTCAATGCCAATGGCTCAATGAAAGCCAATGCACGACTCGCCAAAGAATATATCTGTGCTTTACCACATGAATTAACAGATGCAGAACGCATAAAAATCGTTGATGACTTTTGCCGAGACTTTGTGAACAAGCACAATGTTATTGTCGATGCCTGCATCCATGCACCACATGAACATAACGATGAAACCAATAATAAAAACTATCACGTACACATGATGTTCACTACCAGACTCATCAATGAAAAAGGCGAATTAGGAAAGAAACAAAGAATCTTCAACGACCATGGTCCCGAGATCCTGAAGGACAGCCGAGCAACTTTTGCCAATGTTGTAAATACAGTATTGGAAAATGCCGGGCTAGACGAACGAATCGACCACCGGAGTTACAAGGATCAGGGCTTAGACTTTCTTGAACCCACTCATCATGAAGGGCATGAAGCTACAGCACTTCGCAGACAATATGACGAGGAACAAAAAAGACCGCTTGAAGAACGTAACACTGAAATTGTGCTACCAAGAATTGCACTTGAAAATGATGCAATCAAAGCCAAAAATTTAGATGCTGCACGAGAATACCAACAGATCATCAAGGGCCTTGATCAAGAAATTATTGTTCCAAGTCGATTAGAAGATCAGATTACCCAGCTGGAAAACGAACTTCAGTTAACCGAAGCAGAAGAAAAAGAGCTTTTAGCAGAATTAGTAAATCTCAACCTAGAAGAAGAACGCCTGCAAGAACAACAGGTTCAACAGATCGACAACGCATATGATGACTTCATTCGGTGCCAGGATATTTATGCAGAATTTGCCAATCAGTTTTACACCATTCAAAGCAATGCTGCTGATAATCAAAAGCAGATTGAATCAAATCTCACCAAGACAAAACGATGGTTAGCAGAAAACAAAAGCGATTTTTACCTACATACCAATAATTTGTTTTATGACTCTTATCATCATACTTACAGAGATATAAAAAAACCTGATTTTTATGCGACTGAAAAATCAGTAGAACAGGCAAAAAATGAGAACTGGAGAGAATACGCAACCGAGGTCGAACAACTTGCTAAAGAATACGATATTGAGAATGTTGTCCAGCGCTTAGGCCAATGCTCAGAGATACTGGAAAATAATGGGATTGAACGACCAACGATAAAACCCTCGTTTTGGCAGAAGCTAAAACGAGAGTACGTTCATTCATTCGATACCCTACATGATTTTAATGATGATATGAGTCCCCTCCTTAAAGCAAAACGGGCAGATGATCTCAAAATTGAACAAGAAAGAATGCAGCAAGTACGCCAAGCGGAAGTAGATCGCCAACGAAGAATTGAAAATGATCGCAGAGAAAGTGAATTTAGAGAGCAATTACGTAAAGAACGAGAGCAAAAAGAACAACGCTATGAACAAGAAAGACACGAACGAGAACATTTGGCATTTTTAAAACGCCAAGAATTGGAAAAACAGCAGAAAAATGAGCCTAAAAAACCAGAAAATGAAAATAACAACGATTACCGACCTTGATGAATGCTGTTTAAACGCAAAAAAATAGGGTTTTTAGCGATGTTTTGCTAAACCACAGTAGATTTTATAGTTGAGTTAAGAAAAAACTCTTAAATCGCAAATGAGAGCATTTAGCGAGTGTCTACGAGCGAACTACAGGGATCTAAATTTTTTCACCTGTTTTTCCCTGATTACAGGCTCCCCTGTGTATCAAGAACTCAGAATCAGAGCATCCCGAATGGGTGCGAACTGATTACGGTGGCTTTATGTCGAGCGAAGCGAGTGAAAAAGTTCTATGAGCGAAGCGAATTCCTAGTTGCTTTTCTTTTTTAAAAAGTCACGAAATTTTAAGCCAAAAATTGCCCCTACGAACTGAGCGAAAGCGAAGTTCAATAGAGTTTGAGCGTAGCGAAAACATAGGGCAATTTTTCCTTGCCTGGGCTTTTAATTATTTTAAAGTTTTTAAATGCTTTTAGGTAAGCTGAAAGCCTTGTAAATAAAGGCTTCTAGACTTCATATGACACCGTTTACCTTGCAATATGACACCGTTTACCTTGCAATATAACACCGTTTACCTTGCAATATGACACCGTTTACCTTGCTTATAGCACTAAAATTAATTAAGGTGTCATAGCATAATAAATAATACTGGTGCTTCATGAGAGAGTTAGTTGTAAAAGACAATGCCTTAATTAATGCAAGTTATAACTTAGATTTAGTAGAACAACGTTTAATTTTATTAGCTATTGTTGAGGCAAGAGAAAGTGGGAAAGGGATTAATGCTAATGATCCCTTAACTGTCCATGCAGAAAGCTATATCAATCAATTTGGCGTACATCGCAATACCGCTTATCAGGCATTAAAAGATGCCTGTAATGATTTATTCGCAAGACAATTCAGCTATCAAAAAATAAATGAAAGAGGGAATATTGAGAACTATAGATCCCGTTGGGTTAGTGAAATTGGATATGTAGATAATGAAGCAGTGGTTAAGCTTATTTTTGCCCCTGCCATAGTTCCATTAATTACGCGCTTAGAAGAGCATTTTACTAAATACGAATTGCAGCAAGTTAGTAATCTCAGTAGTGCTTATGCTGTTCGTTTATATGAGTTATTAATTGCTTGGAGAAGTACGGGCTCTACTCCAATTATAGAGCTAAGTGATTTCCGTCAAAGAATTGGCGTACTCGATACTGAGTACAAGCGTATGGAACGCTTTAAAACTAGTGTACTTGAGCTCGCTATTAAACAAATTAACGAACATACAGATATCACAGTGAAGTATGAACAACACAAAAGAGGTCGATCAATTTCAGGATTTTCTTTTAACTTTAAACAGAAAAAGAAGGACAGCCCATCAATAGAAAGAGATCCGGATACTTTGGGTCTTTCTTCAAAGATGACCGATGCTCAACGGCATATGTTTGCAAATAAACTTTCCGAACTTCCTGAAATGGGTCGTTATTCCCAGGGAACTGAAAGCTATCCGCAATTTGCTATTCGTATTGCTGAGATGCTGCAAGACCCTGACCGAATAAAAGAACTATACCCATACCTAAAAAAAGTGGGATATATGCCATCAAATAAAAAGGACACCGTAAATGGCTAAGTTATCACTAAGTGAAGTATCTAAAAAATTTCATGTGGATAGATCAACCATTTACAGAGCTGTACGTAATGGACGTTTATCACGCTCCAGTGATGGACAATTCGATCTAGCAGAGGTCATCCGATGCTTTGGAGAACCTGAGCAAACATCTCAAAAAATTGAATCATCTAAGCAAGAAGGTGATGAATCTACAAAAAAACTTATTGCCCATTTAGAAAATGAAGTCAAAAAATACCAAGAACGTGAAGAACGGTTAATGCAACAAATTGACCGTATGCAAACACTCATTGAGCTGAAAAGTGTTGCTCCTGCCACAGCAGCACCACAACAAGATGCTACGGCATGCGACACCGACCTACCACAGCATGCGACAACACAACAAGACAATGATAATAAAAAGAATAATGAATTAAATATTGCAGAAAATGTGGCAGTGCCACAGCAAGAAACTACGGCATACCACACCCAAACGCTACAGCATGCCACGTTGCAAAATGTGGCAGTGCCACAACACAAAAAACGTGGCTTATTTGGCCGTGTACTGAATGCTGTTTTTGATCATGACTGAGCAATCAAGGGAGAGCTCATGCCGAAACTGAAAGATATTGCCCTGGGCATTATTGTGGCTCCGCTGCTGATCCCGATTATGCTGATTGCATCGTACCAGGATAAAAAGGCACTGAAGAAAGAGCTGGATGAACGCCAAAAAGAAAAAGACCAGGCATCCTGATTATTCAATTGAGCTAATCAAAAGCGTGGAACATTGATTAAAGATTAAGCGTGGAACGGTAGTATTCAACAAAAAAGCCGAACTCAGCTGAGTTCGGCTTTATGATATCAATTAACACATTGAATTATATAGATATAAAAAGAGCATTTCGTATAAGGTGTATTATGTTAATTTTAGATAAACTATAGAATCCATTAGTTTTTAAACCAATAAATTAAATATTTTATGGAACTCCAGAATATTTATTCAGGCGATACTTAAGCAATAAGGGTAGGGTGATTACATAAAGTATTGCAGCTAATGCCCATACCATTCCAGGAGCTGATGCCTGAGTCATAAAATAGAGGCTAGTAACTAATACAGGACCAATTATAGCCCCCAGACTATTAAAACTGCTTAATAGCCCTTGTAATTCACCTTGTCTTTCATCACTAATACCTCTGGACATCATTGCTTGCAAAGCAGGAACGGCTACTCCACCAAGGGCAAACAATGGTAACAACGCAAAAGGCACCCATTCTTCAACAGCAATAGATAAAAGAAGTAAACCAATTGCATCGCAAGCTATTCCACATAACAACGTATTTTTCTCTCCAAACCTCTTTACCATAGGGGCGATAGCAAAAGCCTGTGCAATAGAATGGCATATTCCATAACTAGCAAGGGAAACACCTGCAATAAATATACTCCAGCCATAACGATCCTGCCCATAGATAACCCATAAAGTTGCGGGGACTTGTGAAACCAATGTGATAATTAAAAAGATACCAAGCAATGGAGCCATATTAGGTTGAGTGATCAAATAGGATAATTTCTTTAATATTGATTGCTCCTGAACCTTCTCAGTCATTTTATTGCTGTGTTTTGATTCTTTTAATAAGACTGCTGTCATTATTAAATTAATCCCATTCATAAAAGCAGCAGCAAAGAACGGTGCATGTAAGTTCCATTCACCCAAAACTCCACCTATTACCGGACCCGCTATAAACCCAATACCAAAGACAGCTCCAAGGAGACCAAACCTTTTTGCACGCTCATGGGCTGGAGTAATATCTGAAACATAAGCTGTTGCAACAGCCATGTTGGCACCTGTAATTCCCGCAAAAATACGACCAATATATAGCCACAATAGAGAAGGA
>NZ_JBLYZK010000046.1:0-10342 GCF_048551395.1 Acinetobacter sp. TY1 | reverse complement strand
ATCACAGCAGGCGATCCAAATGGCTGGTATGCGATTAATGCCAGTACAGGTGAAATCACGCTGACCGCAGCAGGTGCAGCGTCTGCGGCGAATGACTATGAAAATGGCTTGCCAGCGCATAGCATCACCGTGACCGCGACCGATGCGCAGAACAACGCGACCGCCATCCCAGTGACGTTGAATGAACAGAATGTGAATGAAGCGCCGGTTGCAGTTGCTGATACCAACACGACAACGGAAGACACGACTTTAACAGTCAATGCGACGAATGGTGTATTGGCGAATGATAGTGATATCGACGGCAATCCATTGACAGTGACCCAGTTTACGGTTGCTGGCGTAGCAGGAACATTTACCGCAGGTCAGACAGCAAATATTGTAGGTGTGGGTCAACTCACGATTAACAGCAATGGTAGCTATAGCTTTGTTCCAGCGACAAACTACAATGGTGCGGTACCAGATGCAACCTATACTATTTCTGATGGTACAACCACAGCGACAAGTACATTGACGTTGACAGTTACACCAGTCAATGATGCGCCAGTTGCGAATGACGACACAGCGACGGTGGACGAAGGTGACACCGTGGTGATAGCGGTCAAGGGCAACGACACCGATGCCGAAGACGGTACGCCAGCAGGTGTGGTGACCATCGTGGGCGCACCAGCCAACGGTACCGTGACGGTGAATGCCAATGGCACCGTGAGCTATGTGCATAATGGTTCAGAAACCAGCAGCGACAGCTTCACCTATACCGTGACCGACAGCAATGGAGTCGTGTCCAATACAGCGACCGTGAATATCACCGTCAATCCAGTCAATGATGCGCCAGTTCCAAATGTGACATCGGCAACGGGCAATGAGGATACAGTTATTGCAGTGAACCTGAGTGGTTCAGATGTGGATGGTACGGTTGCTAGCTTTAAGCTAACCAGTCTACCAGCGAATGGTACGTTCTACAGTGATTTAGCAGCAACCAATCCATTAACATCGGCAAGTGTGATTAGTGCGACTTCAAATGCAGCAACGATTTACTTCAAGCCGAATGCGAACTGGAACGGTACAACCACATTCCACTACAGTGCCACAGATAATCAGAATTTGGTGTCGGCAACTCCTGCGATAGGTACTATTACAGTGAATCCTGTGAACGATGTGCCAACAACAACACCATTTACCATTAATCTTGTTGAAGCAGGTGTCGTTGCACCAAATAATACCGTTGTCGCAGGGATTGCAACGGTATCGGGTAATGCAATAACGCAGGGTAATATGACTGATGTGGATGGTGACACTTTAACTATCAGCTCATTTAAAGTGGGCACAACCACAGCCACAGCAGGTAATACCATTATCACGACGTATGGTACGCTCACGGTTAATGCAAATGGTACATACACCTACAACTTGGATAATAGTCGCCCTGCAACGCAGAACTTGCATCAAGGACAAACCATCAATGAAACCGTTACTTTGACTGTAAGTGATGGTCATGGTGGGTTTGTGCCATCCGTCATGAATGTCGTGATTACAGGTACAGATGATGCTCCAGTGATTTCACAGGAAGTGGTTGCCTCTACGCCTGATATTCAAGTGACAGCTCAATCAGGGGGAACGGGGACTTATACCGAGTTTAGAAATAGCTTTACAGGTGGTCGAGGTGGTAGTGTAAATAGTGGGGATAACAACCATACTTTACAGTTCGCTATTGCCAATGGTCAGGATGCCTCATCAGCAGTTGTGGTGGTGAATTTAGACCAAATTGATAACTCATTTATGGTGAATATCAATGGTCAGCCGATCATGAATCCATCGATCGCTTTAACCATGCAGTTACAGGCTGCTGATAATACCACTACCCCTCAGGTTGGCTTACGTTATGCTAATGGTTCTTGGGTCGCTGCTGGAAATCCATGGAGCGTTAATACACATGGATTACCTCGATTACAAATGATTATTTCTGAAGATGGTGTGCGTTTTTATGTATCAGCAAACACGAATTCGACGGTGATGACAGAAGTATTCCTTGGTAATACAGGTTCGCCATTTGTCCCAAGTAATGCAGGATTACAACTTCCAAATTTTGTGAATGGTACCAATACCATTGTCTTCACCAACACCGATGGTGACGGTCAAGAGTTGGTTAATGGTAGTGCTTCGGTCTCTGTTGGCGGCTCAATTGGTGTTGTAGATATCGATAATAATGCACAAATTAAAGGTGCAACCATTGTCCTTACGGGTAGTGTAGGCGATATTCTAGCGATTGGTGGCTTACCTGCTGGGATTACCAGTAGTATTAGCAATACCGTGAGTGGTGCTACTTCAACGACAACGGTCACCTTGTCGGGTAATGCAACCTTGGCAGACTATGAAAAAGCCTTGAGTTATGTGGTTTTTACCCCAGGTACAGCGACAACGACACGCTCGGTAAATGTCAATCTGATCGATGAACGTGATGTCACCTCCAATATCCTAACGGGTACATATACCGCAGGGATAAAAGAAGTGGTGGCTGGTGGTACTGCAACACTAGCTGAATGGAGTAGCTTTGGCTACTATGGCTATACAGCAAATACGCAAATCTTTGCAGGAGCAAGTGATTATAGTTCTATTAATTTAGCCAATCTGAATAGTGCTGCAACAAGTCAAGTTGCTGTACTTAATCAAACTACAGGGGGTAATAATCTCAACCTAGGTAATGGTATTGGTGTCACAGGAGGTACAAGTAATCGTATTCAAGGTACAGAAACCCTTGTCTTTGATGTTGGCTATTTGGCAACCCATGCACGCGTCACCTTAGAAAGTTTTACCAGTGGGGAATCGGCAACCATCCGTTTCTATAATGAATTAGGAATTTTGGTTGGTACACAAACCGTCAGTGGTTTAGGCAATAATGGTGATACTGCACAAATCCGTGATCTTGTCCCAAATCAGGCATTTAAATATGTGACGTTCTCGGCGGTGGGTAGTGCTACTTACGTCATTGATGGCTTGAAGGCAATTAATGAAGATTCGGTAAAATTAAGTAAGTTTACATTTACCCCATTGGCAGGCACAGCAGGCGATGATGTACTGCATGGTTCAGCAGGCGATGACATCATTAATGCAAATGATGGCAATGATATTGTGTATGGTCGTGCAGGCGATGACAGCATTAACGGCGGCAATGGTCATGACATTCTCTATGCTGAGGATGGCAATGATACAATCAATGGCGATGCAGGTAACGACACCTTATACGGTGGCATAGGCAACGATACCTTAAATGGTGGAGCGGACAATGACATTCTGATTGGCGGCACAGGTAACGACATACTCACAGGTGGAGCAGGTGCAGATACCTTTGTGTGGGGGATTGGTGATGCCGATGGTTCAACCGATGTCATTACCGATTATAGTCAGGCGGATAATGATGTGATTGATGTCAGTGCCTTACTTGACCAACTAGGTTGGGATAATACGATGCCGACATTGTCTAACTTTGTGACCACTCATGGTACAAATACCTTTGATGTGCATACTGCGGACTTAAGTCAAACTGTACACATCACCGTAACGGGTCAAACCTTTACAGACTTAGCCGACCTCATGGCAAAAACCAATTTGAAAATAGATTAATCAATGAGGGGGTGAACATTCGCCCCTGATTTACCCAGTTATTTTTATGGATAAGATGGCAACATCGTTAAACATTTAAGAAACCTTAAAACAAGGGGAAACCTGTGAAAGTATTAGCATTAACAAAAATCGCAAGCATGGTTGCTGGGGCAAGTGTGGCAATGACTGTATCAGCAGCAGACTTAACATCTGTGACTAAAACTGCGATTGAAAATAATCCAGAAGTACAAACTCAATGGTTTAGCTTCCTTGAAGCAACAGCAAATCAAAAACAAGCACGTGCTGGATACTTACCGTCCTTAGATTTGAATGCAGCGTACGGCAAAGGTAACCGTGAATTCGATGGCGATCGTGGTTGGTTCAATCAAGGTCAGGCAGAAATTGCATTAACGCAAGTTTTGTTCGATGGTTTTCGCATTAAGAGCAAAGTTGAACAAGGCGATTATGCTGCATTAAAACGCTACTATGATTTGAACTCAGGGATTGAACAAAAAGCCCTTGAAGCAACGCAAGCGTATTTAGATGTGCAACGTTATCGCGAATTGGTTCGATTGGCGGAAGGAAATTTTGCAAATCATCAACGTGTGTATAATCAAGTCTTACAACGTACTAATCAGGGTGTGGGTAATAAAGCAGATTTGTCACAAATCACAGGTCGTTTATCACTTGCTCAAACCAACTTGATGACTGAACAGGCCAACTTAAATGATGTATCTGCACGTTTTGCACGAATTGTTGGGGTTGAGCCAAGTAGTAATCTTGCGCCAGTAAGTGTGAATGTGGCACTGCCAAACAACACACAAGAATTGATTACCTCTGCGTATAACAATAACAACAGCTTAAAAGCTGCGTTAAGTGAAATGCAATATGCGCGTGCGAGTGCTCAAGAATTTAAAGCCAATATGTACCCGAAACTGTCGTTTGTGGCGCGTACTGGTTTATATCAAAACCGTAATAGTTTTGATGAGCGTAGCAATCCTGATAACGATAAATATGGGCAAGATAGTGCAGTTGAATTAAGACTCAACTACAATCTATTCAATGGATTTGCCGATAGAGCAGCCATGAATGCTGCTAATGCACGTGTTTCATTATCTAATGATTTGAAAAACAAAGCCTGTGTCGATATTCGCCAAACATCAACGGTGGCTTATAACAATGTGAATAACTACAGCAGCCAGTTAGAATGGTTACAACGTCATCGTGATGAATCTGCTTCAGTTGTAAAAGCATATAACGATCAGTTTGATATTGGTCGTCGTACATTACTTGATGTTTTAGACTCGGAAAATGAAGCATTCCAAGCCAATCGTGCTTATGTCACTACGCAATACGACTTGAAAGTTGCACAATTCCAAACACTGTATAGCACTGGTCAATTGTTGCCTGCACTCGGTATTCAACGTGATAATTTACCTGCTGTATCAGAAGTGAGTCAGCGTGAAATTAATGCAGCGAATATGTGTTCTGCGAACGTGCAAGCACAAGTTGCTGAATAATGAAAGTATGAAATGAAAAATAGGGTGCAACGTGTGCCCTATTTTTGTTCGTAAAATATACATTTTATATAAGAGAAGTTTTTGTTATTGAGCAGTTGAAAGCAATACATTAATTAGACCTCTTTCATAACCCCCTATAGTTCCCCCTTAAAAAGGGGGATGAGGAATATATTCCGCAAGTGGGGTTTAAAAACTTATGAGAGAGGTCTATTAATAGCAAGTTTTAGTTCAAAAAATCAAAATGCATTTTGACCCATGGTGAATAAGTGACAACACAAATATTTGACCCTTTAGCGTTATGCCTGATTCGGGTGGCTAAAGATTATGAGGTAAGTATTACCCAAGAAGGGCTACTTTCTGGCTTGCCTTTGCCCAATGGCTTGCTCATTCCGAGCTTTGTTTCGCGTGCTGCCGATCGTGTGAGTTTAAGCAGTAATATAGTGCAGCAAGGTTTAGCACAGTTAAATCACTTTGTGTTTCCTGCAATTTTATTGTTAAAAAATAATACTGCCTGTGTGTTGTATCGAATTGATCATGAGCAGAAACTAGCAACCGTTTATTTTCCTGAATCAGCCGATACAGTGAAGCAAATACCTATTGCAGAATTGCAAGCGCAGTATGTCGGTTCAGTGATTTATCTGCAACAACGTCAGTTTATTGTCGATAACAAACTGAAAATGGAAAAAAATCAGCAACACTGGTTTTGGCGTGTAATTCGTGAACACCGTTCAATTTATAAAGATATTTTGCTCGGTGCATTATTCATCAATATTTTTGCACTCTGTTCTCCATTTTTTGTGATGAACGTTTATGACCGAGTTGTGCCAAATCATGCATTGGATACGTTATGGGTTTTGGCACTCGGCATCATGATTATTATTACCGCCGATTTTGTTTTAAAGTTAGGACGCAGTTATTTTGTCGATTTAGCTGCGACGCGTGCAGATAACAAATTGTCTGCTTATATCATGGAAAAAGTGCTTGGTCGTCGCATGGAGCAGAATAATATGTCGGTTGGTATGACGGCATCAAATATTCAATCCTATGAATCGATTCGTTCATTTACCAGTTCATTGACTGTTGTTTCCTTAGTCGATCTGCCGTTTTTTGTATTGTTCCTTGCGGTCATTTGTATCATTTCATGGGTGTTTGTGATTCCGCTGCTCATTGCCGCATTAATCATCTTATTGTACGCATTGTCAGTGCATGTCAATTTGAAAAAATTATCTGACGCAATGGCAGAAGCTTCGCAACAACGTCAAGCCTTGTTGATTGAAACTTTAAATAATCAAGAAACCATTAAGAGTTTTAATGCCAACGGACGTATGCAAAATTTGTGGGAAAAAGCGACACGTTTTACCGTGCATTATTCTGCCAAGTTACGTTTTGTCGGTGGCACGGTAGGGAATTTTGCTTCATGGGTTCAACAAACAGTTGGCGTCGTCATTATCATTATTGGGGTTTACTTAATCGTTGATGGCAAGTTAACGCAAGGTGCACTCATTGCATGTTATATGATTTCGACACGTGCGTTAGCACCGATTGCACAGGTTGCGGGCTTACTTACTCAATATTATCAAGCGTCAAGCGCATTAAATTTATTGAACCAAACAGTTGAAGCTGAACAAGAACGAGAAAATCTGAAAGGTTGGGTCAGTCATACTCATCTAATTGGCAACATAGAATTTAAAAATGTCAGTTTGCGCTATCCAAATGAGTCACGTTCCGCTGTAGAAGATATTACGCTATCGATTCGTGCAGGTGAAAAAGTCGCGATATTGGGTAAAGTCGGTTCTGGTAAAAGTTCGATTGAGAAAATATTGTTGTCGCTTTATCGCCCAACTGAAGGCGCGGTGTTTATTGATCAAACCAATATTGCACAGATTGATCCTGCTGAATTACGGAGTCAAATTGGCTATATTCCACAAGATATTGATTTATTGAATGGTACGGTGTTGTCGAATATTGTGTTGGGCAATCCACATGTCAGCCGAACGGTTTTGGAACAAAGTTTAGTCATTTCGGGTTTAGGGCAGATTCTAAAAGCACATGAAGATGGTTTGTCTTTGCAAGTCGGTGAGCGAGGGCACAAGCTGTCGGGTGGGCAACGTCAAGCAATCGCAGTTGCACGTGCAATTGCTCAAAATGCGAAAATTTTGATTTTCGATGAGCCGACCAGTGCAATGGATACGCCATTGGAAAATCATGTGATTCATCATTTAAAACAATACATGACAGCCCAACACACCTTGATCTTGGTCACGCATAAACCTGCGTTATTGGCTTTGGTCGATCGAATTATCATTCTTGAAGATGGCAAAGTCATTGCAAATGGCGATAAAGAAACGGTCTTGAACGCAATGTTTCCTCAACAAGAAAAAGCTGCAGGAGTAACGTCGTGAGCGAAGAACAAAAGAAAACCAATCGCGAGAAATTATTTCAAGGCGTAGGCAAAAGTATCGAAAACTCTGAAAAGGTCATGCATCCTATTTTTGGGCGGTTGCGTTTGTTTAAACAGTATCAACCCGCAGAGGCGAATGACTGGCAGAGTCAGGTCAAAGAAGTGACGCAGTCGCAAAAACCGATTCAGGCACGAATCATTCTCTATGTCATTACCTTGACTTTTTTTGGATTGTTGCTGTGGGCAGGGTTTGCCAAAGTGGATGAAATTACCCGTGGTGAAGGCAAAGTGATTCCTTCTCAACAGATGCAAGTTATTCAATCGGTCGATGGCGGTGTGGTTGAAAAAGTCTATGTTCAAGAAGGGCAACATGTCAAAAAAGGCGATTTATTAATTCGTATTGATCCAACCCGTTTTACTTCTAATTTGAATGAAATCAATGCCAAGATTTTTGCTCTGCAAACCAAAACCAGACGTCTGAGTGCGCAAGTGAATGGTACACGCTATACATCAGGCACTGTACCAGAAGGGGTTTCACCAAATGAAGCGGCAATGATTCTGGCGCAAGAAAGCCAGTATTATGCCGAAAGTCTGCGGGAGCTCAGCCAAAGAACCACGACCAATCAAGGTACGGTTTCGACTCGTCAACAGGAATCGCAACGTGCTCAAGCTGCACTCGGACAAGCTGAAAGAGCCTATCAACTTGCAGTGCGTGAACTCAATACCACACGACCTTTGTTAAAGACTGGTGCGGTGTCGGAAATGGATATTTTGCGTTTAGAGCGTGATGTCTCCAATGCCGATGGTGAGCGTAAGCAGGCAGCAGCAAACTTACGTGGTTCGCAAGCCTCAATCGGCGAAGCGCAATCAAGAACCTCTGAAGCTGCGGTCAGTTTGAAAAACCAATGGCGCAATGAATTAGCAGAAGCGCAAGCGCAGTTGGTGAGTTTAAAAGAAAGTATTTCAGGCGTAGCAGACCGAGTGAAAACCACCGATATTCGTTCACCGACCAATGGTATCGTGCAGAAAATTTTCTTTAATACCATTGGTGGGGTTGTGAAACCAAGCGACCAAGTGGCGGAAATTGTGCCTTTAGATGGTCAATTGATCGTTGAGGCAAAAGTGTCTCCGAAAGATATTGCTTTTGTACGACCAGATTTGCCTGCGGTGATTAAATTTACGGCCTATGATTTTTCAATCTATGGCGGAATGAATGCGAAAGTAAAACATATTAGCCCAGACACATTTACCGATGAAAAAGGCAATATGTTTTATATCGTCCGTGCAGTGACAGACAAACCAACTTTCGGTAAAGGATTGTCTGTGATTCCAGGGATGACGGTTCAATTGGATATTATGACAGGTAAGAAAACAATTCTTTCTTATTTACTTAAACCAATTTTAAAAGCGAAAAACAATGCCTTAACCGAGCGTTAAGTCGAATAAACGTCATCAATCTACTAAAAATCCTTCTTTTAAAAAGAGGGATTTTTAATTTATAAAGCAGATTTTATAAGTGTTAATTTCAGTTTTTACCCGATCAAATAAAGATCTTGTACTCGGTTTTAGTTTTTCCCGCTACCAAAGTGTTGCACCCAGTATGTTCGATGGGTTGTAGGATTTCGGCTACATGCGATCGCATAATCTTTAAATTGCGGTTTCATTAAGTTATCGCAATGTCCTGGGCTTAATGCCAGCCAATTTTCAAGAACTTGTTTAAGGTTGGTTTGACCTGTTGCTAGATTTTCACCCCCACCGCCTTTATACCCTGTTTTTTTAATACGGAATCTAAGATTTTCACCTCCACGCCCGACATGACTTAAAATCTGACGTTGTGAAATATCCTGTGCATGCGCAGTTGAGCTCATCTGTAATTGATTATTCCATTTTAATGAATGAGTTGCCGAGTAGGCAATTTTTCCACATTGTTGGGAGTGATTTCGAATTTCATTAATGGCATTTAAAACTGCTTGCTGAAACTGTGGATTTTGAATGTCATCACAAGAGATTTTGTCAAAAGAGGCTAAAGTCTGTTGAGGATTTTTTTGAGTGGGTATCGTTGTTGATTTTGCAATGGTTTTATTTGATTGATGCTGCAAAGGCTGTTGTGGTTGTGAATTTGAACATCCATGTAGTAAAAAGTATAGACTGCATATAAAAGAATGATAAGCAATATTTTTCATAGTGCACCTCTAGCAAATTTTTTTATTCATCAGATGGGCTTTGTTGCACAAACCTATCTGTAAAGGCTTTTTCAGCGATATAATTTTCAAATGAAGAAGCCTACACAGAAAATCTACCGCACAACCAATTGGCCCGCATATAACCGAGCACTCATGAGTCGCGGAAATATTGCCATTTGGTTTGATCCTGCTACGCAATGGTATGCTCCATCAAAAGGCAAACAAGGGCGAAATCAAACCTACTCCGACGCAGCCATCCAATGCTGCTTAATGATTAAATCTTTATTTCGTCTGTCTTTACGTATGGTCACTGGCTTTGTGCAAAGTCTGATTAAACTTTGCGGATTAAATTGGACACCACCAGATTACACCACGCTTTGTAGAAGACAAAAGCATATTGATATTGCAATCAGTTACCAAAAAAGTAGCGATGGGCTGCATCTACTCATGGACTCTACAGGGATGAAGTTTCTAGGTGAGGGCGAATGGAAACGCAAGAAACATGGACCTGAATATCGTCGCCAATGGCGTAAACTACATATTGGTATAGATGCCAAAACCCTGCAAATACGAGCAGTTCAGCTTACAACCAATAATGTCAGTGATTCACAGGTGCTTGGTGATTTACTTAATCAGATTCC
>NZ_JBLYZK010000045.1:0-10432 GCF_048551395.1 Acinetobacter sp. TY1 | reverse complement strand
ACCCGCTTTAATATCGGTTTTTGTTGCCGCCGATAGGTCTAAAGCATAGTCAACATTACCATTAGCATCTTTTGTACTCTTCACCACCGATAGCGCACTTGAAGTCGATACGCTAGCTGAATCTGCGTTGACTGTATAAGTATCGTTTTTCGTTGTTGCATCTGTTGTTTTGCTAACAGTGGTATTTTTCCCTTGGGCAACTATTGTTTTTGCTGCCGCTGCCGCTGCTTGGACATCACCAATATTCGCCGCATTCGATGCTGTCGTACCACCACTTGCTACATTAGTAATCGCATTGTTGCCTGCATTAATACCTGCATTCGTTACGCTTACTGTCTTCGTCGGATCAGCATTTGTAATCGTTAAACCTGTGTTATCTAGTTTTGATGAACCTGTGGTAACACTAGTCACATTCAAATTCGGATTAAGTTTAACTTGTACGCCTGTTGCTGTTGCTGTTGTCGTGATATTCGGATCACCCGTAACCGCTACAGCATCTCCAAGCTTTTTAATCCCTGTCGTTCCACTATCACCAGTGAATGTTAATCCTTTGCTATCTACCGCAGTTTTAGCATCTGTACCCGCTTTAATGTCGGTTTTTGTTGCCGCCGATAGGTCTAAAGCATAGTCAACATTGCCATTAGCATCTTTTGTACCCTTCACCACCGATAAAGCACTTGAAGTCGATACGCTAGCTGAATCTGCGTTGACTGTATAAGTATCGTTTTTCGTTGTTGCATCTGTTGTTTTGCTAACAGTGGTATTTTTCCCTTGGGCAACTATTGTTTTTGCTGCCGCTGCCGCTGCTTGGACATCACCAATATTCGCCGCATTCGATGCTGTCGTACCACCACTTGCTACATTGGTAATTACTTTATTACCAGCATTTACACCACCAGTCTTGCTAATACTCGCTGTATTTGGCGTCTGTGTCGTACCATCCGCATTAACGAATTGCATACCATCTTTGGTAACACTCAATCCGCCTGTTGCATCTTTTACAACCAAGCCTGAATTATCAAGTTTGCTATTCCCTGTGGTAACACTATCAATAGTAATATTTTTAGCTAACTTAACTGTAAGTGTGTCCGTCCCATTAGAAACAACACCAATATTATTATCAGCGAGTTTTGTTGTATCTGTTACACCACCTACAATTTTTGAGGTTTCCCCAATTTTTCTAGCGAAATTATTTCCAGTCGTTACTGAGTTTGTTGTACTAACATCACCCTCATATTTAAGATTCGTTGCTTTTAACTGGGCAACTGTTACAGCATCTGTATCTTCAGCACCATCCGCTAAATTTTGAATACGACGTTTTTGTGTATCAGAACCTACGGAAACTACACCTACAGCAGCTGTAGTAGCCTGATTTGTAAGGTATGCCGCTTTTGACATCGCGATTGTTTTTGAATTATTCCCTAATGCAACTGAATTATCTAAACTTGCATTTGCACTATTACCAACTGCTATACCGCTTTTAATATTACCAGCTGTTGCATCATTACCAATTGCAATACCACCGTCTGTGCGTAAATATCCAGCATTATCTGCATTTGCACCAGTACCTAATGCAATACTATATGCATATGCTTTGGTATTTTGTCCAATCGCTATTGCATTAACATCTGCTACTCCTCCTGATCGACCAGCATCAGCATTTGCACCAAGTGCAATGCTCTTATCAGAAATAGCACCAGCATTTGTTCCTATTGCAATTGTATCGTTTGCACTAGCAGTTGAACCTGCCATTAAAGCCAAAGCATGATTACCTGATGCTACAGCGCCATTTAAAGAATTACTATTTGCAGAAGTATCACCACTTGAACCAATTGCTACAGAGCCTATACCATTAGCCATAGGACTTTTTAAGGTAGTCGTTAAACCACTACCAACAGCTACCCCACCTTTCCCTGTAGAAATCGTCATATTACTATTAAAATTAGAACCGATAATTACAGATTGATCTCCATTACCCGTAATATCATTACCAATCACTGTCGACTGAGAACCATTAGCTCGTGTAGTCGCACCTATTGCAATCGCCTCTGCACCATTTGTTCCAACAGTAGCTGAACCATTACTACCATTCCCTATAGCTAAGCCTGTAGTAGAACTACTATTATCGACTCCCCCGCCAGCAGTATAAGCTGCCATCGCATTTGGACTAAAAGTTACCATCAAAGCAACAGTTGTAGCACCAATAATTACCGTGACTTTAGAAGATTTTGTTTTACCTTTAGCGAGCTCAGACACTGCAACCCACGTCCCCAAAGTAGCATTCCAGATGACTTTATAAATCTTGTTCATTATGTATTCCTATTGGTTCGTGGTTGCAGATTGTTTTTTGCTCTGCAAACACTCATTAGTTTTCGCTACAGAATTGTTCTGTAACTTGATCTTTTTTTGCTTATTCCTTTTCAAACTACAGATTGTTATTTACCTGTAGTCTTGTGTTTTTTGTGTGCGTAGATTTTTATACTCCCTACTTTTGCACATAATTCATACAAACCGTTTCTCTTATTTAACAATCTGTTCACAAAAAAAGCAATCAATTTTATGTGAAATAATTGGCTTTTTTATTTCAAAAACGTCACTAGCATCCACTATGTTCATTTTCCATTAAATTCATTATGTTTATTAATATATATATTTGATTCAAAATATTAAAAAATACCAATTATTATTAAATTTAAATTCAAAATAACTTGAAATAAATTACCTTTATTGACTATTTGTGACTTTTTTTGGCATTTTTATTCTTATTTTTACTACATTTTATAATTGATTAGTTTACATAATTTAACTTTGTTTTTTTTCTAAATTATGTTTGTGATCATTTATTCGTATTTCATAAAAATAGCTTTGCTATAATCAACACCAGATCTTTTATATCGAGCCAGAGCTTTGAGAATTATTTTTGCAGGTACGCCTGAATTTGCTGCAAGTGCATTGGCGGCATTGTTAAATACCAACAATGAAATTGTTGCTGTCTATACGCAACCTGACCGCAAAGCAGGTCGTGGGCAAAAACTAACGGCCTCTGCCGTAAAGCAATTGGCACTCGAGCATGATCTTCCTGTTTATCAACCTTTACATTTTAAATCTTCAACAGAAGAAGGCTTAGCCGCACAAGCAGAACTCAAAGCTTTAAATGCCGATGTCATGGTCGTTGCTGCTTATGGACTTATTTTGCCGCAAGTGGTTTTAGACACACCCAAATATGGTTGCCTCAATATTCACGGTTCACTATTACCTCGTTGGCGAGGTGCTGCACCTATCCAACGTGCAATTGCTACAGGTGATGCAGAAACAGGTGTGACTATTATGAAAATGGCGGCAGGTTTAGACACAGGTGATATGATGCTCAAAACCATTTGCCCAATTACCGCAGATGACACATCGGCAAGCCTACATGACAAACTTGCGCTACAAGGTGCAACAGCCATTTGCACTGTTTTACAATCTGAAGATACGCTCAAAACTGCTTTGGATAATCGTGAAGTGCAAGATGAAGCACTGACAGTTTATGCACATAAATTAACAAAAGCTGAAGCGCAAATTGATTGGTCACAATCCGCAGTTGCTATTGACCGTAATATTCGTGCTTTTAATCCATGGCCTGTCGCATTTACACCGCTCGATGAAAATAACAACTTACGTATTTGGAATTCATCATTGTCAGATGTCAATCCAGGACAAGCACAAGCAGGCGAAATTGTACTTCTCGATAAAAATGGCGTGCATGTCGCATGTGGCGATCAACGCTGTATTTGCATTACCAATTTACAATGGCCGGGTGGCAAAGCCCTAAACGCTGTACAAATTAATCAAACTCAAAAACTTACTGTTGGACACATTTTATAATGAAGCAATCTCCCCACGCCTCAGGTAAAAACTTAAACTTACGTGCTCAGGTTGTGAAAACGTTATTGGCTGTCCAAAATGGTCAATCGCTTTCTTCAGTTTTAAATCAGCATATCAATATCGTGTCAGACAAAGACCGTGCGCTCTATCATGAGTTGGTTTACGGTTGCTTGCGTCAATGGCATGCGCTAAAACAAGTGACATTACCATTGCTTGCAAAACCACTTGAAAATGAACTTGTTGAAACGTGTTTATATTTGGGTTTATACCAATTACTTTGCACACGTGTCGCTGCTCATGCTGCAATTTCAGAAACTGTTGAAGCTACCAAACAATTGGGAATGGAAAGTTTAAGCGGTGTGGTAAATGCAATATTACGTCGTGCTACACGCGAGTCTGAACAATTTTATGATGTACTTGAGCAGGCATCAAACCTACCAAGTTGGCTTGCTAAACGCCTAAAAAAAGATTGGGGCGAAGAACGTTTGGCTGAACTCAGCTATGAATTAAAACAAACTGCACCACTGACTTTACGTGTCAATACTCGCCAAGTTAGCCGTGAAGAATACCTTGATATTTTGGAAGATGAAGGCATCGATGCGCATCGTTGTGAACTTTCTAAAGTCGGTATTGTGATGGATGAAAGCCTGCATATTCCAAGTTTACCTGGTTTTGAAGCAGGTGGTTTTTCAGTACAAGATGAACACGCTCAGCTTTGTGCAACATTATTGCCAAATTTAGATGGTAAGTTTGTGATTGATGCCTGTGCTGCACCTGGCGGAAAAACTGCACATATCTTAGAAACTTTTGATGTGAAAAAATTGATTGCACTTGATCAAGATGAAAAGCGCTTAAAGCGTGTAGTTGAAAATCTAGATCGTTTATTGCTTGATGGTAAACACGTTGACGTTATTACTGCAGATGCTGCAAAATGGTCAGCACCTGAGCTTGCAGATTGTATCGTACTTGATGCACCGTGTTCTGCAGTGGGTGTGATTCGTCGCCATCCTGACATTCGTTTATTGCGTCAGTCTACTGACATTGCAAAAACTGTGATTTTACAAAAGCAAATTTTGGAAAATATGTGGTCGCAACTGAAAGTTGGTGGTACTTTACTTTACATTACTTGTTCTATTTTAAAAGCTGAAAATGAACAGCAAATGATTGAGTTCTTTGCTCATCATGCCAATGCGCAAGAAGTAAAAATTGAAGCGGATTGGGGCATTGAACAAATTCACGGTCGTCAGCTTTTACCACAAGTCGGTCATGGTGATGGTTTCTATTATTGCCGTATTGAAAAGATTGCATAAAATCTTAAAAATCTCCCTCTTGCGCAACTTCGTTGCTCATCTTTAAAAAGAAGGAAAATCATCAATATCAATAAGTTTTCGTTGATGAAAGCTCCCTCCTTTGAAAAAGGTAAGAAGCATTGCTTCGCAAGGGGGAGGATTTAAAAACTGACACAAAAAAGCAGGCTTTAAAAGCCTGCTTTTTTAACGCCTAAACTTGTATTTGAAATACAAAATTAAAGGGTATGTTGATCTTTTATATCTTCAAGAACGTCATCGAGCTCTTCAGGGTTTTTCATCAAGTGTAAGATCGAAAGAATCAAACCACCCCAAAGAAAAACCATTGAAATAATCATCATAATGATTGCAGAAGTATTCATTGTTCAGCTCCTTATCGATCTTTAACTTGGCTAAGTACAAGTGCCACAACCGCACAGAATGCCACACAGCCCCAACCAAAAATCATCAACATACTTGAGCTATAAGTATCATAGCCTTTGGTCACTAAGCTAAAGATTGTCATACACAATGTCACAAGTAAAATTAGTGATGTGATAACCGTCAGTGTGAAATCCCAACCTTTACCCAATTGAACAGTAGAAATACGGTTCACGTGATCACGAAGCTCAATCAATGCTGAACGCTTGAACCAAGCTACAGTAATAATTGACAATAAAGCACCACCGATAATGCCGATGTTATTGATAAAATGGTCAATAATATCAACAAGTTTAATCGCATTAACACTTGAAAATAAAGTGATTGAAACAAGCGCACTACCACCACCAATAATGGCTACCGCTTTTTTACGACTCCACTTTAACTTATCTTGCATTGCTGCAATTGGCACTTCAAGGATCGAAACCATTGAAGAAATACCCGCAACGAAAAGCGAAGTAAAGAATAATAAGCCAAATAAATCTGCACCTGAACCTAGGCTTGAAATGATTTTAGGAAATGCAATAAATGCAAGACCAATACCACCACTCACCACTTGATCAACAGGTTTTCCTGCTGCAAAAGCCATAAAGCCCAATGCCGCAAAAATACCAATACCTGCCAAAATTTCAGTCGATGCATTGGCAAAACCAACAATCAGACCCGAACCTGTCAAATTAGTTTTTGGCTTTAAATAAGAGGCATAAGTCACCATGATGCCGAAACCCACAGACAACGAGAAGAAGGTATGACCATAAGCCGCAAGCCAAACTTTATAGTCCATCATCGCAGACCAGTTCGGGGTAAAAAATGCATTTAAGCCTTGAGCTGCACCCGGTAAACGTAATGCTTGAATCACAAGAATCGTAAACAAAATGAAGAGTAAAGGCATAAAAATTTTATTGGAAAGTTCAACCCCTTTTTTCACACCACCAAATAAAATGATCAGTGTAAGTACCCAAATTCCTGTGATCGGCCAAAATAAATGACTGACAAATTGAAAATCAAAGGTTGATGCTTTTGACGTTTGCAAGTAAGTATTGAAGAAGAAACTTTCAGGATCACTTCCCCACATTTGTCCCACAGAGAAGTAAACATAACTTCCTGCCCAAGTCAGTACACTCGCATAGTACAAACCAATCACGATACACACACATACTTGCCACCAACCTAACGTTTCACCACCTTTAAATAATGCACGGTACGCTTTTGGAGGAGAAGTATTATTTTTATGTCCTGTCGCATAATCTAAAAATAACAGCGGTAAACCCGCAGTAATTAATGCAATCAAATATGGAATTAAAAATGCACCACCACCATTTTCATACGCAACATAAGGAAAACGCCAAATATTACCTAGCCCTACAGCAGATCCAACCGCTGCGATGATAAAGCCTGATCGTGATGTCCAGTTCTCACGAGAATCTGTCATAAAACACCTAATTTTTTTGTAGATGCCTTCTTTTCCGCTTGTTATTGGTCATATTGCGGATAAAAAAGTACCGAGAATTTAAATTTTGTTGTTTGAATTCAACAGCGCCTTTTGAGCACTTTGTTATCATTGCAAACCAGTCATCCTACTAGCATTCTTGGTTAAAGAACGCCAGAAAAAATCACTGTTTAATGATGCAACAATACCTGTTTTTCTTAAGTTTTTCTGTAATTTGTACCGTTTTCTGCTGAATAATTTAAGCATTCAACTGCTATTGGTCGTTTTTTTAGGCTATTTTTTTTACTCATGCTTTAAAGCCAGACTATATTCAACTTTTAGCTAATCTATTTAAGTTGAGTCGGAAGGCGATAATGACCTGTAATCTTATACTCATGCAAAATATCATTCTCCTGAGTTCCTCGACCAATATTGTGAATAATCAAAGGTGTTTTAGAAAATAAAGTGGTTTGATTTGAAACAATACCAATGTGTACTAAACCTTTACCTAAATCCCAAGTGACAATATCGCCAGCTTTGAAATTCTGATCTTTCACTACATAACCTTGACGTTGAAAATAGGTCTGAATATTCGGCACACGTCGATGATCGATATTTTTATCGGGACTTTTCAGCCCCCATTTTTGGGGATAATTTTTAAAATTTTCTTTCATATCTTCATGAATGCGCTGTTGTAAATCAATATTTTGATGACGCAAAGCACGTACCACAACATCGGTACAGACACCTTTAATCAATGGCACATCACCCGTTGGATACTTCAAAGCTGTATAAGCCGGATCATAATACAAGGTTTGTCCAATTTGAGAACGTGCATCTTTTACCAATTGTGTAGACTGAAAAGCCCAAAGTTGTAGGCTCAGTAGCAATAGAAAAAGTGAAAATGTTAATCGTACAATAGAGACTTTAATCATCGTTATATCTCCTCAAAATCTATAATTCAAAACTAAAGAAGGAGCCGAAGCTCCTTAAAATTCATTTTATTGTTTAATCACCAATAAACGCTCTTCTTGCATATCACGGATCGCAGACTGAATGCCTTCACGCCCTAAACCTGAATCTTTCACACCACCATACGGCATATTGTCGACACGGAATGTTGGAATATCATTAATAATTACACCGCCAACATGCAAATGATCCCATGCATACAGCATCTTATTAAGATTCTGCGTATACACACCCGCTTGTAAGCCAAAACGACTCTTATTGATGGTGGAAATTCCTGCTTCAAAATCTTTATACTTTTCTAAAATAGCAACAGGTCCAAAAGCTTCATCTTTATAAATTTCTGAAGTTTCATCAACATTTTCAAGTAATGTCGGTTCAAATAAGTTCTTGCTCAACACACCACCATTGAGAATTTTTGCGCCTTTTTTCTCGGCTTTATCGACCCATTTTTTCAGACGTAAAGCTTCAGCTTCTTTAATCATTGGCCCGACAAGCGTTGTATCTAAAGATGGATCAGCGGCTTTAATTTTTTTTAATTTAGCGACTAATTTTTTCTTCACATCGCTGTAAATATCGGCATGCACTAAAATACGTTGTATGCTAATACATACCTGACCTGCATGTCCGTATGCCCCACCAATAATACGATCAATCAAAGCATCAGTTACTTCAGTATCAGGTTCAATGAGTACCGCTGCATTGCCACCTAGTTCTAGAGTCACTTTTTTACGACCTGCGCGAGCTTTCATGTCCCAACCTACTTGGTCAGAACCCGTAAAGCTGAGCAACTTAAAACGGTCATCGGTCACTAAAATATCAGCATGTTCACGCTGACAAGGCAATACTGAAAATGCGCCTTTAGGTAGATCAGTTTCCGCTAAAACTTCGGCAATTTTTAAAGCAGAGATTGGCGTTAAACTTGCTGGTTTTAAAACAAATGGACAACCTGCTGCAATTGCAGGTGCAATTTTATGTGCGGTTAAATTTAATGGAAAATTAAAAGGGCTAATTAACGATACAGCCCCAATAGGGATATTCCGCACCATCCCACGATATGACCCTGCTGCTGCAGTCACAGCTAAAGGCATTAAGCGACCTTCATTAAGTGTAGAAACAGCATCTGCCGCGATTTGAAAAGTATTAATCAAGCGTTCAACTTCTGCTGCCGCTGCATTACGAGGTTTACCGCCTTCAAGAATTAATAATTCTGTCAGTTCATCACGCATTTCATTAAACCGCTTAACACAATGCAATAAAATCTTTTGTTTTTGAAAGGGCTTTAATGCTGCCATTTCTTGTTCAGCTTTTACCGCTGCTGAAATAGCCCTTTCTAAGACCTTATCATCTGCCAATGCTACACGTGCATAAATGTTCCCACTAAACTTACAATGTACATCTAACCATTGTGTTGTTTTAACCGCTTTTCCAGCGACATACAAAGGTAATTCTAAAATTTCTTGCGTAGACAAGGTCATGATTTCCTCTTTATATACATTCTGATAATGAAAAAATACTTCAACCGCTATATCATGCGCTCATATTGAAACCGAATGAAAGGTGTTTCAGTAACAAAACAAGGGAATGAAAATGTCATTTCCACCAATGAGAGCATTATGAAAAATATTCAATTATCCGTTTTAGCAGTAACTTTAGGTTTGTGTTCATTTGCACAAGCAGATTTCATTGGATTAAAAGGTGATATTAGCTATTGGAATGTCGATGGCAAAGCCAATATTGATGAAAAAAACCTAGCAGATCAAGATATTGACCGTGATGGTACAGTGCAAATTTCTGCTGCTTTTGAGCACCCAATTCCACTTATTCCAAATATCAAAGCAAAATATACACAGCTTAATTTCGATACTGAAGCAGATCAATACGGTCTAGCAAATACAGAACTTAAACTCGATCATACCGATTTAATTCTTTATTATGAAATACTCGACAATATTGTAGATGCTGATATTGGTGTCGGTGCAACACGTTTAAATGGTGATGTAAAACAATTTGGTAAATCACTCAATGTCGATGAATATGCACCAATTATTTATGCTGCGGCGGGCGTAAAATTACCTTTCACAGGTTTAAATGCGAAAGCTGAAGCCACTTATACCAATGTAAATGATGTAAAAATCACTGACGCTCAAGCAGAAATTCAATACAATTTTATACAAAGCATGCTTGCTGATGTTGGCTTAAAAGCAGGCTATCGTATTTTAAATATTGAATTAGATGATACAGAAAGCCGTGATATGAAGTTTGAGTTTAAAGGCCCTTATATTGGTCTAGATGCTCACTTCTAATTGAAAATACTCAATTAAAGTATTTAATTAAGAAAGCGAATCATCCTAATCATTACTAAAGCAGATCAGACGATCTGCTTTTTTGTACGTAAAAACTTACAAAGACTACCGTAATTAACATCTGTTCCGATTTT
>NZ_JBLYZK010000044.1:0-12011 GCF_048551395.1 Acinetobacter sp. TY1 | reverse complement strand
AAATGGCCGAAGACTTTTATAAGTTGGCTGCCTAGAATCTCCCAAGGGAAAGTCTCCTGATAATTCAGCGTATATCAATACATACTGTGCTTTTCTCTTTGCTATTTCAAACATGATATTACAAGTAATAAATTGATAATGAAAATATACAGTCCTCTCTCCATATTCTTTACTTGTTATACCTATTCCTCTTCCTACGCCTTGACTCATATAATTCATATCAAAATCATTTCCCATACCATTTTTTTGGACTTGTGCATGGTTTTGTTTAAATTGTGATTCATTATAATATCCTTTATCCAAAAACCATTTATAACTTATATATTCATTTTTAAGTTTATTTGCTAACAACGGATCATTTATTAAAGATAACATTTTTTTTTCACTAGCCTTCTCAGAATATCCGCCACCTATATCAGAGTGTGCACCAGGAAAACTACATTCAAAACCAATACCATCTTTTAAAGCACCACGAATTCGAGTTAATGGGAAATTATGCCGATAATCATTTTGCGCCGTTAAATGTGCTATATAATTAATGCCTTGAGGTTTTCCAATATCAAGCCCTAACTCTTGAACATCATTATAAACACTCAACTGATCTGATGAAACTGTATCAAATATTCCCACAAAATTAATTTTTGACTTTTTCCATTTACTTTTCGGCGACTTAAAAAGATAGCAAAAATTTCTTGCCCAAGCCGCACCACGGCTAAAGCCATAAACATTGATAACAACTATATCTGGCGCTATATTTATAGTAATTGCCTCTAAATTTTTAAGTGCTTCATTAACACGATCCTCCCTACCTGTATTTGAAATAGCCAACCCCATACCAAACACCTCAGCATCTTTTTTTCCTTTGTTAGTTCCGGCACCTTCAATATAAATTTTCCTAACTGTTGGTGTTTCTTTCATCGCCATAAACAGTAGTGCCACATTAGAATAATAATTTTCATAACTAACACTACCTTTGGGTGCATTATTTTTATTTTCACGATATATCTCTGTATTAAAACGATTATTCCCCGTTCCATCAAAAAAAATATGCACTGTAAATGTTTTTATTTTTGCATCGACATGAGTATTGCCTGGAGGCGTAGTATTGCCAGTTTGTAATGGTTGTTGACCTGATTTTTTTTGCATATCAGCCATTATTCTTCTCCTTTCTCATTATTATCTTCAGTTCCACTTTCAGAAGCACTTTCTATTTGCTCATCCACATCTTGGTATATGGTGACTTTTTTAGAGTCAAACCCACTATTGATCCTAGAAGTAAAGCCTTTCTCATCTGTTTCACCACGAAAGACTTGTTCATTATCGCCAATCACGATTTTATATCTAAACCCAGTCAAAGCATTGCCTTTATCATCCAATATGCGAAATGCTTCATCATTGGTTCCTTTAAAAGCAGGCAGGACATAGGACAATGTTTTTTCTGATTCAAATTTATGTCTGTTTGCATGTACAACCCAATTATTTTGAGTCCCTTGCTCAATACCATTTTTATCAATTTTGATATAGTTACCATTGACATTAAATAAAATCTCTTCAGCAGCAACGATTTCTATTTTTTTCTTTAAACTAAGTAGTTTAATATTTTGATCTGCAATGATCTCTATATCGTCACTTTGCGCTTCAATTTCTATTTTACCTTTAGCTGTAAATATCCTTGCTCCCAAATTTTGCGCAAATAAAGTTATACCTTTAGCTACACTAGCAAATAAATTATTTTCACTGACCAAACTGATATCTTTTTTCGTCGTTAGGGCTATATGCTCTTTACTTGAGAAATGAATAGTTTTTTCAGAAACAATCGCAACTCCACTTGATGCAGCAACTACAATTTGTGGATCAGATAATTCAGAGAATTTTTTCTGCTCTTGACCTTTTATACTTTGCAACTGTTTTGCAAGTTTAGCTTGAGCTGTTTTATCTATACTGCGTTCATCTGCTTTATGGCTGATTGCTGTTTGAGTGTGTAATTTATGTATATCAGTTGCATTTGTTAACTGTTGAATTGTTTCATTTATTGATTTTGCATAGCTTTCCGCATTGGCTTTGGCATAGGTAGATAGGATTAAACCTTGCCCAGAACGAATTACACCATGCCCGTCCGTTCGAAGTTCAAAACCTTCACCACGGTAATCCTTACGCCCGCTCTGATCAGGAATACGGGTGATATATCCTAGGTTCAGTTCACTCGACTGATGGTCAGATTTTAAATGAACCTGTACCTGACCACTGGTATCATCCATCACCAATTGATTTGCCTGGCTTCCCCCCAATTCTCGAGATTTAATACCTGAAAGGGCCTTTTGATCAGGAAGATCCCACAATGGCATATTGTCAGGATTGGCTAATCTACCTGACACAAATGGCATATCAGGATCACCATTGAAAAAATCTACGATGACTTCCTGCCCAATACGAGGAAGATGAATTGTTCCATAGTTGTTTCCTGCCCATGCAGTCCCTACCCGAAGCCAACAGGTATTCGTTCCATCATTTTCGCCAAATATGCCATCCTCATCACTTGATTGACTACTTGGATGTAAACGATCCCAGTGAAACTTAACTTTCACCCGTCCAAACTGATCTGTATGGATTTCCTCATCAGGAGGTCCAACAACAATCGCTGTCTGTGGTCGGCCACTCGGTTTATCCAAGGTACGATCTGGTCTTAAAATAAACTCATCAGGCTGAGCAATAAACTCAACAACAGAATCATAAAAATGATGATCCGCTTTTTCTTCACTGATATCTTGAATGGTTGTCTGTGTTCCCAGTATCAGCCAACCACGGTTAGAGTCACTGTTCGGATGATTTTCCAGATTAAAACGGAAACCCGTCTGTAAACCCTTTAAATGCCCTTTTCCTTTTGCCCGATAACCATGCTGATAGAGTTGTTCCACATGTTGTTTAGCTTTCAGTTTGCCGCCATTTTCAGCAGAAATAAAATCACCTTGCTGCCATTCGTAAATTTCCTGTTCCGCAAAATCGTGATTCCATTGGAAGTCATCCTTTGCGGTCTGCACCAGATTTACCTTTTTAAATTGATAATCACTGAGCTGAACCTTACCACTGACTAACTGCTGAGCAGGCTCAAAAAATTCAATATATTCTGCCCGATGGGGAAACCGCTGGTTCGGAGGATAGATTATCAAGTTGCGATAACCTTCGGCATCCATTTCCTTATAGGCTGCATTGTGATCCGAAATAATCAGTGTCAGATGGTTACGGCTATGCTCAAAATGGAAGTTTAATGAAAATTCCTGCATAAGCCGTTGAATAAATGAAAAATCATCTTCACCGTACTGCACCTGAAAATCCAATGTGGAATAAGAGCCACTACAACGATATTCCACATGGAAAGGATAACGTTCCAGCACTTCCTCTATAATTTGCAGGACATTTTTTTTTTGAAAAATCTTATAATTTGTGGTTTTAGTCAGCAACCATAACCAAGGTACTAGAGTTACTTTATAGGTGGCATGACGGTTACGTACAGGCAACACTTCAACACGGCTTACTATACCTCGAAAGAAACGGGCACCATTAAAACTGTTCTGATAGGTATTTTCATTGTCGAGATTATTAATTGGTGCCAGTTGTGAAGAATTTAGTTTGAATCCATCTAGGCGAACACAAACTGTAATTTCTGTACCAATTAAACTTTGTAGATTCAGATCGGATGCTGGAGGCCCACCATTATCTGCCTTTTTTTTAGAAGTAAACCCTTCAAGTCCCTGATAACCATGCACAGGATTATTGAACTCATCACGGACTTTAACAATAAGCTGATACTCGAACAGCTCACTTATCTTCTCATGACCACATAAGGAGTCAAACCATAAATAAGATGTTCCAGATGGACTTTTAGGTAGGGCTTTGCCGAATAATTTAATTTGATGATTCATTTTTTTAATAAATATAATTTTATATATTTATGAAGAATATCTAATTAATATAAAAAAATCATTGGAAAATTTGTATCTATATTTTAACAATTCAAGTTAGATAGAGTGTCTCCTCATAACAGTCCATTTAATATAATTCTGCTTATGTGAAATAGCCCTCTAGAGGGCTTTCTCAAATAACTTCCTTTCTACAGCCCGTCTATTCACAAGCTCCTGCAACCTTGCCCCACCTTTAAGCCAATATGATCGTTATTGGTTCACCATATTCATCACGTTCTACACCAATCTGGTAAAACTCATGCTCAATCAAAGCGCAGAATTCACACTCATTCGAGTGTTCACAGAAACTCGCATCAACGGTAATGAGGACAACAGGTACAAATCCAAACCAGCCCCGCATCTGCTGTTCTTGACGAGCTTTATGCCATCCGCCTTGATTAAACATCACTTTTTCACATTGACCCAATACCATTCTCTATTTAACCATACATGCAGATGATGCAAATGCTAAAAGGTTTCATCATCGTGGAGTAATTCTGCAATATGGTCATGGTCAGAATTATGAAGTGCACCGCCAATAGTTAGAAAGTTTTTAATCATCCATTCTTTTAGATCCACAGAGGTTCTAGGCGTATTGTTTCTTCTTCCTCTGTTCGATCAATTTGATCCGTCGATGGAAATGGTCTGATCTGTTTCATCTTCTAATCTCTCCAAACTGCCCTTGAATCCAATTGATTGCATAACCCGACTCAATTTGATGAGGCTCAAGACGTACAAATGTGTAGCCCATATTCTCAGCCAAATCATACTTATTAAATGCATTTGCTATCTTCTTGCCACCACGTCCAACTGACCATGAACTGCCGGCAATTTCTATAAGCAGATTCAGCTTCACAATATAGAAATCAAATCGCCAATTTCTAGTTGATTCAAATTGAAATTTTCTGCGGTACCCAATTAGATTTTCTTCTAGCTCTTGAAATAAGCATTCTTCAGCTTCTAAGTATTTTTCTTTTGCTTTAGGTAATGGCTTAGTTCTTGATTTTTTTGCGTTGGCGTCTGTTAGTTTTCCAAAAATATCTGTCAACATCCATAAATTTCGCCCATAAAAAACCCTTAAATCAGATCTGCTGTTTGATTCAAAGGGTTTAATTTAGTATTAAAGCATTATGCCGTTAATTGACTTTTACAAACAATATCTACAATTTTACCCGCAGGCTCATTGAAGATATAAACTAAATTAGGATCAGTTACACAAACAGTTCCTTTAAAGAAAGTCTTAATAAAAGAAAATATTTCGAACTTTTGATTCGTTTGTTTAGTTGCTATATATTTTGAGTTTGCATCTGTAAAAATTGAGCTCCAGTTTTCACCAAACTTTTCCAAATCCTTAACTGATGTTCCTCTTAAATCTATTAGTTGATCAATTTTAGTTGAGTTTGGATTATATACGGCAATAAATGGTCCTGATGATTTGGTTAAAGCAGCATTCAATTGCGATAATTCCTGGCTAGCTAGGTCATAGTCATAAACTTGTAAAATCACATCACAGTCTATTGTGTTTTGATCTATTTCTTTAGTGACTGGAACTTTTGTTACTACTTGATCTTCGATAGAAACAGATGTAGATTCTTCCGCCTCATCAGGTGTCTGTAATTTAACAAATCCCTTACATAGTGCTTTATTGTATTTTTTAGCATTAATACCTATGTCAAACATAATAACTGCAGATGGTCTTGAGCTATTCATCACGGGTCTTAAATCAGCTTCACTAAATGTAAATTTACGAGATATAATGTCAGTACTATTAATGGATGGAACAGTCCCTACAGTGGGTGGAACAGGGATACAGTGCCCTGACTGGATTGATTTGCACTGCAACCTATAATGTCACAACACCCATTAAAGTTATTAGAAGTAATATAGATTTCATGATTTATTCTTCCTTGTTTAATTGTATATTTATTATAGGTATTTATATTTATTTTTGAAGATAATTCAAATAACCATATATTATAAGTAATTACTTAAATACCAATAGTGCTATGCTAACTAATAATAACTCATATTATATTAAAAAAGGAAACGCTAAATACCTAAGAGGAGAGCGGATTTTATGTGCAGTAATTTATTTAGCATAAAAAATACCACCCGAAGGTGGATTTCTGTTTTTAAATAGCTATAGTAAAATACTATTATCTAATATTCTATAGCCTCCAAAGCATTAACCCAGTCTGATATCCTGCTCCCAAAGTCCACAATACAATAATATCACCTGATTTTATCAACCCTTTTTTAAGCCTACTTGCATACGCAATGAATAAGCTATTTGCTCCTGTATATCCATATACATCCCCAATATATTCAATTTTTTCCCACGGAATATTCTTTTTTTCTTGAAGAATATCAATATTCATCTTCGTAAATTGTGAAAGTAAAAAACATGAGATATCTTCTAATTTTAAGTTATTTTTTTCTAACAATTCATCAAGTGCAACTGCTGCATAATCAACGCTTTCAATACCACTAAATGCAGCCCAATGAATTTTTTCATTTACACTCTCAGAATAAGAAAAACCTTTTGGAGGTAAAACAATTGTATGTGCAAAGCTACTATCTGTCTGGTAAGCACGATCAATCATTCCAGACTCTGAATCATCCCAAACCTTTTCAATTATAATTGCAGCCGCCGCATCTCCAACAATAATTGATGGTATTGGCTCATCTTCACTACCTATCTTACTTAGGTGATCAGCACCTATAACTAAAGCTCGCTTGTACGACTCTTTAGATTTCAACAAAACTGATGCTTGTTCTAATGCTAAAAACATACCTAGACAATTTGCATTTATATCAAAACAAACACATTCTTTTTTTAATTTTAGAGCTGAATGTAGCCACAGTGCATTAGTGGGAGATAGGTATTCTAATGTCGTTGATGCAAAAATAATAATATCAATATCGCCATCAATAATATTATGATTTTCTAATACTTTTTTTGAAGCGTTAATTGCCATAGTTAAAGCATTTTCTTCATTTTCAACAATAACATATCTCTTGTCACGCCCTACTTTTTCCAAGATTCCCTTAACTTTATCATTGCTTTGAAATCGTCTTAGAAAATAGTCATTATCACGAACTGTTTTAGGATGATATATATCAACAGCAGCAATTTTTAAGGCGTCTTTTCTTTGCTCGTTAGTTCTATATGTATTATTCATTATGGATTTTACTACTTCTATAAATAAGTTTAGATTTAAAATAAAAAAGGTAATTTCAATAATTAGTTGAAATTACTTTTATTGCCTTTTTAATGTCTTCTTCGGATGTAGAATAATAGTTGAGATATTGCTTACGCATGTCATAAATACATTTGGTTGAGTCATTTAACAACCCAATTTTCAGAAATAATTTAACATTTGGTCAAAAATAAAATACGACAAACATATAAAAATGTAGCTTATTTCCTGATAAAACTAAACACATAGAATTTTATAAATTTGTAAGTGTCTTCTAACTGCTACTGAAGCACTTTAATCATCATTTATTCATGTTGTTTGCCTTTACAACCTTCTTAAGTATGTAACAAGTACGTTAAATAAAGCCCCGTCATAAAAAACGTCTAAGTGCCTTTCAATATATTCAACTCTAACTTTTAGCTTTTTGCCTTACAATATTCTCAGCATTGCTTGTAGCATCATGAAACGTCACTGCACTTAAAAACCCAAATCTATAAACTTGACAATCTAAGACTACAGACTGTCTACAGTAAACTGGGCTTTTAACATTCTCTAGATCTACTTTGAATTGGAAACCATCCTTCTCAACAATCTGGCATTCAGATCATCACCCATACAACTATACATCTGCATTCCTATTTATCTATCAGCAGAACATTGCTAACTTTAATTTTTTGCTTCTTTGTGGGTTTCTTTACTATATTTTTCTACAGCTTCTGAAGTACATTTAATGGATATCTCTAAAACAATAACCATCAAATTTTCATGTTACTTCCATCTTTGAATATAAGCATTTACTGACATTTGATATAATTTTATACCTGTATAGTAGAAACGCCTTTGTGGAGTAAAATTACCTTCGAGATCTGGATTAACTGCAAAATCAATTACCATTCCTGCCACCAATCAGAACAAGTGATAAATAGAGATATACTTAGGCTCACGCCTCTTATCTTGATATGCCTCATTCATCATAATTATAGCCAAATGATTTCGTATAAATTCATAGTCACTCTTGGCATGTTCACCATAGATAATTAAAGATGTAATCGACTTTGCTAACTGAGCTTCCATGCTTGCAATAGCACCCAAGCGATCTTGATAGTCCGAAGGTTTCTCTCCTGTACCATGTGCCTCATCACTGAATTATAATGACTTAGCTGTGCAACACTAATATTTAAAAAAATTTTGACTTATGAACTGTTTGAGGGAGTAGTATGATGGATATGCTTACATAAAAAGATCGCGACTTACTTCAGGCTATATTTAATGAAATGCAAATTTTAAAAACAAACTTTCACACAGCAAAATAAAAGACGTATAGGTCGTGCTGAGTTTGCAAAATTATTTAATATTGAACTAGAAACCTCGGATGCTAGAATTAGAGATGCTCATTATACAAAACAACATCAGGATGGTAAAAAGAGTTATTGGCTCAATTCTTATGTTCAGTCTGTAGTTATGGATATTTAATTTAGCGACAAAACCACCATCTAGGTGGTTTTTTTTATGAGAAATACTTTTTTGAGTAACATTGTGAGTAACATTATTTTTCAACTAAATTTAACGAGTAAAAATACAGGTTATTCATCCAAAATATCAACGAACTCAGCAGATAATACTTCAGATAAATCTTGTGGTTTTAACCCAACATCTAAACCCCGTTTCCCTCCACTCACATACATTTTATTTAATGCTTTTGCAGAGGCATCAATCACTGTTTTTAAACGTTTTTTCTGACCAATTGGACTAATTCCACCGACCAAATACCCTGTTAAACGCTCAGCAACTTTTGGATCTGCCATATGCAGTTTTTTACAGCCAAAAGCCCCTGCGACTTTCTTTAAACTCAACTGATGATTCACCGGTAAAATAGCCACAAAATAATTTTTATCGTCCGTGACCATTAAAGTTTTAAAGACTTCTTCAACCTCTAAGCCTAATTTTTCAGCTGCTTCTAAGCCAAAACTCTTTGCATTTACATCATGCTCATATTCATGAATAGAAAACTCAATCTTTTTTGATTTCAATGTTTTGCATGCAGGTGTCATCAATATTACCGCAGTAAAAATAGATGACTATTATAAGTCGCAAAGCTCGCTCTGTTAAGCCTAAATTATTTATTCAAATGATTGTGACTCAAAAACATCTCAACTCAATATATTTAGTTTTTAATTTTAAATCCATGATTTAAACTACAATTCACTTTACCTACCATGCAATTTTTTGCTTTAATAAGCAAATTTCAAATAATTTATATATATAAATTTCGGTTCTGATCATGACTAAAAACACGTTAAATCAGCAACAAATTAAAGATTCAGACCTACCACAATCCAACATTGCGAGCCATTCTGTTGCACGTTTTATTGCTTTCTTAACTCGACGTGGTGCACGTTTACTTACAGGTGCTCGCAGTTTATGGGTCGGTTGTGAACCCGAATTAAAACAACGTATTTATTTTGCCAATCACAATAGTCATATCGATTTTATTCTACTTTGGTCATCACTCCCCAAAGATATGCGCAGATGTACACGTCCTGTTGCAGCTTCTGATTATTGGACAAAAGATGGATTCCGTCGATTTTTAATTCAAGATACATTCAATGGAGTTACAATAAAACGTAATCGTGAAAATGATGAAGATCCCTTACAACCCATTAAAGATGTATTAAAACAAGGTTATTCGATTATCTTTTTCCCTGAAGGTACACGAAATTTAGAAGATGATGTCGAACTTCTCCCTTTTAAAAGTGGTTTATACAATTTACATCGTGAGTTCCCTGACATTGATATTATTCCTGTTTGGATTTCAAATTTAAAACGTGTCATGCCTAAAGGTGCACTTGTTCCCCTGCCTTTACTTTCAACCATCATTTTTGGGTCGCCATTAGAACAGCACATGGAAATGGATAAAAAAGATTTTTTAGACTATGCACAACAAGAATTATTAAAATTAAAAGAGGTTGAATATCAATGATCTTAAATAATCTAGATAAAACCTATTTACTATTCGCAATATTTACAACTATTCTTATTTTTGCCTCATCTGTTGGACTTATTCTAAAAAAAAGATCGGGTGAACAACCTTCTGCTGTTATTGAAAACTTAAATGCACGTATTAATGCGTGGTGGGTCATGCTCATCGTCATTGGGTCTGCCATTGCACTCGGCAATACTGCTTTTATTATTCTATTTGGATTCATTTCTCTTTTTGCATTACGTGAATTTATCAGCCTTTTACCGACAAGACGAGGTGATTATTTTCCATTACTCATTGCATTTTACTTCGTAATTCCCTACCAATATTATCTCGTTTATATCGATTGGTATGGGCTGTACTCTATTTTTATTCCATTATACGTCTTTTTACTGATTCCAATTGCAAGCTTAAAACAAGAAGATACTACTCATTTCCTAGAGCGCAGTTCTAAAATTCAATGGGGATTGATGGTGAGTGTTTTTTGCATATCTCACGTTCCTGCACTCATGAATTTAAAATTACCAGGATTTGAAGGCGAAAAAATTTGGCTCGCTATTTGGCTCATTATGGTGGTTCAAGCCTCGGATGTTTTACAGTATGTTTGTGGAAAATTATTTGGAAAACATAAAGTTGCACCTATATTATCACCATCAAAAACACTTGAAGGTCTGATTGGTGGTGTTATTCTTGCAACAGCTTTAGGAGTTTCAATGGCATGGTTAACACCCTTTAGTTATCTACAAGCGACTGTGATTGGTTTTATTGTTTGTATTTTTGGCTTCTTTGGTGGCTTAGTGATGTCAGCCATTAAACGTGACCGTGGTGTAAAAGATTGGGGGCAACTCATTCAAGGACATGGTGGAATGCTTGATCGTATTGATTCTATTTGCTTTTCGGCGCCTATTTTTTTTCATATTTTAAGATATTGGTGGAGCTAAATTTTTCAATACATCATGAATAAACTCACCTTTGGCCCTTTAGTCAGCCATTCAATTTATCCTTTATACAACGGTTAGCAATTTATTTTTGATCAAGTTAAAGCAAAGCTAAGTTTTTGCTTTAACTCACAATAAATTAACAGGATAGATACTTTTATAAAAATAATAAATGCTAGACTCTATTTTGATCTCAACTTTTACATTCAACCTTGTGAAGTGAAAAATAAATTTTTATGAATACCCCGTTTTTATTTAATCATTTTTTCAAAATATCCCTCATCAGTTCAGTCTTATTCATTACTGCATGTTCATCATTAGGTGGTGGCTCTGTACAAAAACGAGCAACTAAATTATCTGCGGGTATTCAACAAGCGTATCGCGTTACTCCAAGTACAGCAGACCGAATCGCTCCCATTATTGTGCAAAATGCAGATCGTTATAATGTCGATCCCTTACTCATTGCAGCAACAATTAGACAAGAATCCTCATACCGTAGCAATGTAACTTCATCAGCAGGTGCAGTAGGACTGACACAAGTTATTCCTCGCTATTGGCAACAATCCTGTCCTGGAAATTTATATGATGAATCCATTAATATTCAGTGTGGTACACATATACTAGCCAAATATGAACAATCAGCAGGTAGTTGGAAAAAAGCATTAGCTTACTATAATGTCGGACCGACAAATTATGAAAATAATCGAAAAATGAAACGCCAAGGTAAACGATATGCTAAACAAGTTAAGCAACATGAAAAGATGCTAAAGCGCGTATTAAATGCTTCATAATACGAAGAATCCCCACCATAAAGATGGGGTTCTCTTTTTTATTACGCAGTTTTTATGAATTGAACATTATAAGTTCATTAAATACTCAACAATCTGTTGCTGATCGGCCATTTCAGCGAGCTGTAGTGCTGTATATTCACTTT
>NZ_JBLYZK010000043.1:0-13810 GCF_048551395.1 Acinetobacter sp. TY1 | reverse complement strand
GAAACGGTTACCGTTACAGCATCAGATGCAGGTGGTAAATCACCTGCGACAAATGCACAAGCACCAGATTTAACACCGCCTCAAATTAATACGCTAGAGTTTAGTGCTAAAGGTGATGTGCTTTCAGGTACAACTGAAGGCTATGCTAAAGTTGAAATTAAAGATGCTGCTGGTAAAGTTATTGCAAATACAACAGCTGATGCAAATGGTAGTTTCAGTGTAACTTTTTCTAAACCATTTGGCTCAGGTGAAGGGTTTAGTGCAAAAGCAACAGATGCACATGGTAATACTGGTGATGCTAAATTTGTTCAAGCTCCAACACTTTTGATGGCAAATTCAGATGTGGTACATGCTGATGTAGATTTGGGTTACGTGTCTACGACAACAAGCAAAACAACATCTGTTGGATTTGGCTCTTTAGGAACATTCTTGGGTATTCCTATTTGCGGTACAAAATCTGCTGAAGTTAATTTCTCAGTTAATCCAAATCAAACATCAACTGTAAATATCAAGGCATATAATACATCTCTTGCTTCATTCCTTGATGGCATTAAAGTGACACTATATAAGCAAAGTGCTACAGGTGTATGGCAAAAAGTTGCTGATTCTAAGGATAAAGGATTATTTAATAAGTTCTTCTTGTTTTCAGAATCAACAGGTCTACAGGTTAAATCACTAGACGCGGGTAATTATAAAGTTGTTGCTGAAGATACTACACTATTTGGTATTTTATCTGGCAATAAATTATCAGTGACTCAAAATACGACAACGACTTCAAGTGATTTGGAAGCAATCAAAGCGAATCCAGTTTCTGGTAATTTAATGGTTGACGATGTTGTACCAACAGGCACAACTTTGACTAAATTGGTTTCAGATACGGGTGCTTCGGTTAATGTTCCAACGGCAGGTAAAGCAACACTTGTTGGTAAATATGGGACGATGCTGATCAATGCTGATGGTTCATATACATACACACCAAATAAAGATGTAAAAGTTGTAGGGCAGGTTGATACCTTCACTTATACAATTACAGATAAAAATGGTAATGCATCTACAGCAAAAGTTTATGTACAAATTGGTGCAGATGAAGTGAACCTGAAATGGGATCCAACGAATCCATCTAAACCAGCGACGATGTTGCAATTAAATGATGATACTGATTTTGTTATTGGTACCGTGAAACAAAGTACAGCTGTAACAAGTACAAATGTTGATTCGGGATTGTTATCGGCTCAATCATGCAAAATTGCAAGTATCAATTCAAATACATTCACTGTTGGTAATACTGGTGAAACGAGTATTAAAGTTGATTTTAAATCAGCAACAGGATGCTATACCGATCCATCTAAGACTACATTCAATTGGCAGTTGCAGAAATACAATGCACAAACTGGTCAATGGGTGAATGTATCTGGTGCGAGTGGTTCAAAATCTTATGGTTTTGTTGGTTCGGTTTCGTCAAGTACAACAGTATTTGAACAAACAGTGAAAGTAACAGATGCTGGTCAATATCGTGTGAACTTCCAAACGAATGGCGGTCTGTATTCATCTAGCTTCCTTGCACAGAAATTTGATACAAATGTAACAGTTCAAACGACCTCACCAGATAAATGGACGATTGATAGCTTTGGTACTGCAACAGGTAATATCTTCACGGGTGAAGGTGTTGATACGATTGGTAAGGATTCACTTGGTTTCGGGAAAAAATTATCAGTTTCAACAGATGGTGGTCTTACATTTAAGGATGTATCAGCAACGGGTCTTACAGTGAGTGGTAAGTTTGGTTCATTACTCATGAAAGCTGATGGTTCATATACATATACACAAAATAAAGGAACTGCGGGTTCTGATGATTTTGTATATAAAGTTGTTGCGGGCAATGGTGAGACTCAGACAGCTCATCTAGAAGTGAATGCTCAATTCAATGTGAAAGGTTCTGCTGCAAGTGATGTATTTAGTGCTGATCAAATCATGCATGTGCTTGAAATGGGCGCGGGTGCTGATACTGTTAAATTTACGTCATTAAATACTGTGGATCAGGGTGATTATTGGACTGACTTCTCGAAAGTACAAGGTGACAAAATTGATGTATCTACATTGTTGAGCAACAAAAATGTTACATCAGCAAACATTAGTGAATATCTAACAGTTGAACAGAAAGGTACAAATACTGTGATCAAAATTGATCTTGATGCCAAAGGCACTCAGTATGAAGCGAAAGAATTGGTTGTTCTTCAAAATACCAATACTACGCTTGATGAGCTGTTGAAAGGCAATCATTTAGTATTCTAAGTGTTTGATCGAAACTAAATTAAAAAGAGAGCTTTAGCTCTCTTTTTAATTTTTTGATTTTAATTTTTAGATATTTGGATCACCTTTTTTAAGGAAGAAACGTAAAATCATCTTCTGAATAAATGTACCATAGGGTGGGTAAAACAATTGGGTTGGAAAGAAACGATGGCGATGTAAAACTGTTTTTGCATGTGAAAGCTCACGAAAGCCTTCTATGCCATGATATGTCCCCATGCCTGAATTTCCAATGCCACCAAAAGGTGCATCATGGTTAACAACATGCCAGCCCCAATCATTTACAGTCACGCCACCTGAATGTGTATTTTTTAGAATATGATCACGTTCATTTGTATTTAAAGTAAAACAGTAAAGTGCCAAAGGTCTTTCATGCTTTTGGATATATTGTATAGCTTGTTCTAAAGTGTCATAAGCAATAATAGGTAAAATAGGACCGAATAGTTCTTCTTGCATAATACGCATGTCAGGTGTGCAATTAATGACGAGTTGTACAGGCATACGGCGTGAAGCATGCTCAACATTATAGTCAGCACAGGAAATGATTTGTGCTCCTTTATCTTGAGCATCTTGGAGAATGGCTTGAATACGCTTTAAATGTCGTTCATTGATAATAGATGTGTAATGGGGGCTTTCATCAATATTTTGCCCAAACATATGTGTAAATTGATTTTTACAGGCAGAAATAAACGAATCAATGTTTTCTTTAGGAATGAGCGCATAATCTGGTGAAACACAAATTTGTCCACTATTTGTTGCTTTGCCATGCAAAATTCGTTTGGCTGCATCTGTAATGTCATAATTGCGGGTCACAAGTGCAGGGGATTTACCGCCAAGTTCGAGTGTGACTGGGGTTAAATTTTCAGCTGCAGTACGCATTACGATATGACCGACTGCTGGAGAGCCAGTAAAGACAATGTGATTAAAGGCGAGGGATGTAAATTTTGAAGGATCTTGAATTTCTTCACCAAAAACGGCTACTTCATCTTCACTGAATATTTCAGAGAGCATCTGCTTAACCTTAGCATTGGTGGTAGGCGTAAACTCTGAGAGTTTAATCATTACTCTATTACCTGCAGCGATTGCAGCTACAAGGGGTCCTAATGCGAGATAAACTGGAAAATTCCATGGAACAATAATGCCAATAACACCTTTGGGTTGATATTGCACTTCTAGTCGATTTGAGAGAAAAAGTAATTCTGTGTGACGTTTACTTGGTTTCATCCAACGGCGTAGATGGCGAATAGCATGTTGTGTTTCTAAAACGGAGCCAAGAATATCGAGTAATTTTGATTCATGAAATGAGCGTGAATCAAAATCAGTATTAATTGCTGTTGCAATGGCATCTTGATAACGAATAATTTGTTTTTTTAATTCGATTAATTTATGACGTCTATTGGTGTAGTCAGGATAAGGTTGAGCATTAAAAGCTATACGTTGTTTTTCGAAAATGAGTTGCATCTCATCTGTCGCGGTATGCCTATTTTCTACTGTTGATGAAAGTTCCATTTTTCTTCCTTGAATTTAAAATGATAGGTTTTATGCTTATTTTGTTATATCAGTATGTATTGATAAAAATGGAGGACTTAACTTGGTAAACAAAACATACTCATCAGGAGTTTAGCATGAGCAAAAACAAAAGTTTTATATAGCAGATTTAAGGTTAAAATAATAAAAGTTATAGCTAAGCATTTTCTTTATTTAAATAATTTTTCAAAATATAAAAATCTAGACTTAGTTTACTATTCAAACTTGTTCTAATGACTAAGAATAAGTATGTAGATAACGTTTATATTGTTGTGTACACCTAGGCGTACAATCATTTAGGGAATTTAGCAATATAGGGATCCAATCAAATTTTATATTATGAATCTATAGAGAGTAGGATGCTCCAAAGAATAAGAATAAGATAAAGAACAAGGAATTTTAAAGTTACGACAGGGGTTGTATCTAAAGCATCAAATATGTAAAAAAGCCCAACAGGATGTTGAGCTTTTTTATTACTATCTCTTAAATAGATTTGTTGTGATGAATGACCTAAGCAGTAAGTTAAATCAGTTTATTAGAGAGGCTTAGCTGCTTTGGTTGTTCTGAAAATCTCTTTACAATTCTATATTTATTAATACTCTAGAGTACTTCTTAACATCCAAGCAGTCTTTTCATGTATTTCAAGTCTTTGTGTGATTAGGTCTGCTGTTGGTTGATCGTTTACTTCATCGACAATTGGAAAAATTGCTCTGGCTGTTTTTGCAACAGTTTCATGTGCATTCACCAATAAGCTAACCATCTCCTCTGCTTTAGGGACACCCTCGACTTCCTTAATCGCAGTCAATTTAACAAACTGTTTGTATGTTCCAGGGGCAGGGAATCCCAATGCTCTAATACGTTCAGCTATTGTATCTAAAGCAGTCCATTGTTCAGTATATTGATCCATAAACATATTATGTAAACTGTTAAACTGAGGTCCTGTCACATTCCAATGAAAATTATGTGTCATTAAATACAAAGTATAGCTATCAGCAAGTAATTTAGATAATCCCGCGACAATTTTTTCTCGATCATTGTGCGAAATACCAATATCAATCTTTATTGCTTTTGCTTCTTTTTTAGGGTTAGTCATTATTGATATCCTTTGGTTAAGTTTATGATATTAAAATATTATTTAAAATATCTTAATGGTAACTTATGGAAATAAAAACTTCATTTATAAGAATATAATTCAACCAAAAATAAAAGCAATAGTAATTAAATAGCAACTATGTTACTTGAAAAATAATGGGGGAAGCTAAAGCACATATTACTAAGTACATTCAGTTATTTGATTATCATGGTGAAATTCAAAAAGGCTTAGATTATAAGAGACTAAATTAAATGGAAGAGGACTTTTATAAGTTGATCACTTGGAATCATCTAGGTGAAAGTCTCTTATTAATTCAGCACACATCAATTTATGTTTAATTCATTTATAATTTTAAAATACGTTATAAAACAATTTAAAAAAATAAAAAAACCCCAATTTTTCAATTGGGGTTTTTGAATTTGGAGCGGGAAAAGAGACTCGAACTCTCCATGACCCCAACCTTGGCAAGGTCACCGAGATTTATGCCATTAAATGATGTTAACTATAAATATATGATTTAATTGATTGTGTGTAGTTTTTAGTGGGGTGAAATTTTTAGCAATTTAGATCATTTAAGGATATTTTGGTCACTTCATATTGGAAATTTTAGTCTATAAAAGTCACCTGTATTTTGGTGCGAATTTTCATGAGAAACAATAACATTATATAATTTAATATAATGATTCTTGATCCTCATGAAAATTTTTTATATTCAATTCAATAAATGAATATTATGCTCAATCCTATTTTGGATCATCTGGAGAGTCTCTGTTTGAATTTGTCCAGGTAATAGATCATGAGCGATATTGCTGAATCGGATTGCAACCTTACAAATCGAGCCAATAATTTCATCGACTTCTTGGGCAGAAAGTTCCGCTTCCTGAGTACCAAGTTTTACAAGAGCTTGTCGAGGAATATCCAGTGCCTCACCCATGATATCCATTTGATGATATCCACCTGGCCCCTCACAGAAAGTAACATCATAGGCAGGGGAGAGTTTCCATTGCCCATTTTGGGACATCAGAAATGAAAAGTTTTTGCAATGATCATCTCGATTATTGAAGACTACATTGAAAACAGCTCGCTTGAATGCAATTGCTTTTTCGCGAACATCATTGGTGCAAAAGTGTGCAGCGCGAAGAAAGTTACTGTAGTCTAAACTCCCTGGTGATTTAAAATCAGCTCCGGTGAAGGCCGCTAAACTTTGCATAGGGATACGCATGCCATCGTGGCGGTCAAATCTCTTTGATGCAAATGCGGTTAATCCATTCGGAAGAGTAAAATATTGAGTGTCAGTGGTATCAATATGACAATGACGCAAACATTCTGCATAAACAGCTTCAATTGCACAAACTTCAGGATGCTCTTGCTGAGCGGGAAATTTGATCAGCCAAGCTTCATGTTGATGTGAGCTAACTGTTGAGAATTCGTTGGTGACAGGATCACGATAGACGAGTGCTTTTGGCCTTGCACCTTGTGGAGATCCACCCATAATTAATAAATGCTGTAAAAATTCTGCACCTTCTCCTTTGAGAACTTCCTGAACTTCTTGAGCGAGTTTAATCAGTGGAATATTTTCAGTTAATGCTAACTCAGGTGCTGAAGGTTCAAAGGATAATGCCCCCATTGCATGTGTATTAATATACGTGAGTCTTTCTAATGGCCCAATCCGTGCTGGATTGAGTCCATTTTTTTTAAATAAGCGATCCATAAGAAGCATGCCCCAACCATCGGGTAGGGCATCATATATAGGACCTGGCAATCCCATTTGATGTGTAGGAAAGTTCGTTCTTAATGAGTCACCTTTTAATGGAAGTAGGTAAGAGGAAAGTTCTAAACCTTTACTGATCGCTTCTGCACTGTATTCAAAGGCAATTAATGGCCGACCTGTGATTGCGGTTGAGGAGACCAGTGTACCCCAAAGCCAATATTCACCCCATCCATTGTAGTAAACATTAAGTTTTTTGAGCATGGACTTATTTCCTTTTGATACGTTGGCGAGCCGTATTGCTCTCATAGCGGAGAATGTCATTTACACTGTTTAAATGAGGTTTGAAGAGTTCCTCTAATTCTTTTAATCGGCCCAATACCATGGCAACGCGTACTAAATTTTCAAATGAAACATTTCGACCGGCTTCCAGATTAGATACTGTATTCACACTAATACCAGCACGTGTAGCGACGTCTGCCTGAGTCATTTCCAGATAAAGTCGTTCTTTGCGAAGCCTTTCACATAATAACGTGACAACCTCTTCAGGCTTTTTGAATTTTAAATCCATAATATTGGGTCTTATATCTATATATATCTATTAAAACACAAAATAATGGATTTATAGAAATAAACCATTTGATGTAAGGAGGGTGCTTAATTGGCCTGATTAGATCTAATTAGACTAAAAAAGTCTAATTAGACATTTACAATTTAATAGAGTCTAACAACCTGCTTTAAGCTTAATCAGTTTCGCCTGATGTCGCGAGGAACCAGTATTTGCTATCAGGTTAATCTGGAATATTTGGCACAAGTGGTTTGGAGCAATGAGGTTGGGCAGGGGTTTATCTTTTCTGATAACTTATTGGGTACCGATTCACAACTTATTCATCATATTCTGAAAATATTTCTTCAATTTCATTGTGCTGCGGCAATTTATGCTTTTTATTCACTTCGAATTGTAAACTAATACTGCAAATTCTTGTTTAAATGATCATTAAATTTTGTGCTAACTTGGACAGACATTATTTGGCTAGTGGGACAAACAGTTATTGCTCTTTAAGATGATTAATTTTACCACTCACGCTTGGAAGTCTATATTAAATCATTACAGGAATGACTGGTAAACCACGAATAAGAATGCGTGGCAAACTTATCCAATAATTTGCATTAAAGATGAGAAACTATCATCAGATACATCAGTAACTTGAATACCCCAAGTGCTTTTGCATCTTTATCCTTGAAGCAGAACTTAATTCGCCTTTCATTTTCAGTCAGGCTGAAGTTTTCTGCCCGTAATGTTAAATCCTGTAATGTCTTTTTGAGCTCTGTTTTGCTCTGCTGAGAGAGTTCTAAATGAAGATATTTTTTGGGAAATAAGCTATGAATAAAAGAAAGAAGTTTCTTCAGTTGCCGTTTTTCATTGAGTTCAAAAATTAACTGGGCTGAATTGGGCTGAGCTTTTTCAAGATAAATTGAGTAGATTGTATGAAGCTGTTTTTTGTATTTACTTTGTACATTTGCATAACGCTCCTGAACATGTTGAATGACCTTTTTTTCCTCCTGATTGGTTGGCAACATGGTGACCAATGCATTCGGAGTTTTCCTTAAAAAATCTGTGGTAAATAACCTCGATGATTTTTTTTGGTTTACACAGGAGGTTTTCAAATGCTGGGCTTTAGCACGTAATTTTTGCGCGATTTGCAAAGGAATAGTTTCAGGTAACATAAGGTCTTGTTCTTTTTCTACTGCAAGAATGTGATGCAATAATTCAAAAGTCATCTCTGAGTCATGAGCTCCTAGCATCAGTGAATCAGGCGATTTCTGTTGACCTAGTTGAAATTGATGATCATGTTGCCTGTAACGGTCTTTAGTGAGTTGATGAAATAAAAACTGTTTGATCGCCCGCTGCTGAACAGGATATTTAATGGCATCATCATGTTTCAGAATGTTAAAATAGGCTTCTTTAGGAAGCGGGCTGTGCATTTGATTCAGCTGGTAGCTAATTGCTAGATGCATTAAATGCAGATAGCTTGAACAGGTCGTGTCAGGGGTTAGGTGCCCGGCAAAATGAGAAAGTGCATACCAGGTTTGCTGAGTATTTCTGTTTCGCAACAATGCATAACGGATACGTAATTGCTCATGTGGGCTATAGTCAGTAAATGCATCTGAAAGTGTTGAGTTTTTTAAAATCAGGTAAAGATGATTAAATGCAGAATGGCGCAGACTATGGTAAGTAAAATTGTGTTCTCCAAAAACTGGCTGGATCAATTGTTTCAATAGGGAATTCACTTCATTTTCATGAGTTTCTTCTAAGGACTGTTTTAAAAACAGCGGTTGTGCAACTGATTTTCCTTGTTCTTTTAGCAGACGTTTTCTATTCTGACTATATGTTTTAAATGCATGTAATTCGTCGGCTTTAAGTAGATGATGCAGGGGAATCTTGCGGTAAGCTGAGTAGCTTTTTTGATTTTTATTGTGATTGTTGCGAATAGTGATTATCACAGCATCTTCACTAATAAATAGATCACGTACGAAGATATTCAATGTTTCATTGATCCGTAGTCCGACTCTGAACCCCAAAATAAAAATCAGTTTAAATATATTTTTATCCTGAATCGAAATATTTTGAGTATTTTCGAGCTGCTCTAGCATGTGGTGAAAAATATGGGGCGAGATCAATGCGGTTCTGCAGATTTTTACCTGGATTAAATTATCCAGATCAACAGTGGGTGCGTTAAAAAATAAGGTCTGTTTGTGATGAAACTCCTGTAGACGTTTTTGTAGAGTTGCTCTAGTTGTTTCTTTCTTTAATAGAAGCATTTCTCCATACAGATCTTCAAAATCAGCATCTGAAAATGATGAAATATCTTTGTCTTGCGTTGCCTGCAGCCAATGGACTGCAAACTGTGAAAACATGGTCTTCAGAGAACTTTGCTTGAGCGGCTGAAAATCTGCACGTATAAGCTTGCGCTTAAATCGTTGCTGCTGCTGAATAATATGATTTAGAAGGTCCAGTTGAGGTTCCGTTAATTTTGAGCGTAGAATGCTCCACAGCAGCAAACGTTCCAAGGCTGGAGATTGTTCTTTAGCATATAATTCTATGAGTTGATCGCTATAGTTTTTTGCACGAATAGCTTGACGTATTTCTACTAAAATATCGGCAGCATCTAATGCAATAGTGACTTTAGACTGGTCTTGAGGGTTTTCATAAACTTCCTGAATCGTATGGGTAGGCGTGGGTTCAGGCTGAATAAAATAAGCTGCTAATTGTTTTTCGAGAGGACTGGAACTGTAAATTTCATTTTTTAAGATACAAATGGACATTTGATCCAGTCCGCTGTTTTTCAGGAACTGTGTATAGTAAAAACCGTATTTTAATAGGTCTTTACAACGCACCTTTTCCTGAGGAAAGCATTCGATAATGCAAGTATTGATCACTTGTTCTGCGTCATCAATATCCGAAAATAAATCAAATTTTTGATGTTTTAGTCTGTAGATCCAGCATTTCACAATATCGTGCAGCACAAATGTTTTGGTATAGCTGACTGAAAACTCAGGGTTATTAATACGCTGATTACCGAAATTTGGATTTGGGATCTCTAGCGAAACAACATGATTCGAGTCTAAGAAGCTTTGAAATTTCTTTGTTTTTAAAATGATTTTTAAAAAAAATTGCAATTCGGCATGGTTATAAATGCCATTAAATAATATTGAACTGATCAAACAAAAGCCAAGAGATTGGGTGGGACTGAAGTCATTTCGTTTTGTCCAGTAAGCAATCATATTTTGGGCAAATTGAGTAACTTTTTTACCATGTTTTAAGGTTTCAATATTTTGTAGTGGCAGAGACCTTTCGTACCTTACGGGAGCGGCAGGCACTGGATAGTAGTGATTCGATGAAAGATTAAAGCGCTTGATATATTTAGCAAATTCTATACGTGCCATCTGATAGCTACGGATGTTTGACTTACAGTGTTCTAAAAGCTGATTATCAACTTGACGACAAATTTCCGAATAGTTCTCAGGCGTCAGCTCTATACATTTCTCACTAAACAAGTTCAGAAGAAATGCTTTGTTTTTTCTATGCTTTTTTATTCTTTTGAGGGAGTGTGGGTGTTTACTCATTCAATCAGGAACCCGTTAAATGTAGACATACTTTTAAGTTCTAATATTTCGACAAGCTTGTCTTGTGCTACTCGAATATGATCGTAATCAGTTGCCTGAAAACCCGAATAACGATCAAACAGTCCCTGCATTGCTTCGTCATGACCAAAGATGTCTTTAACTATATCTTCATTGCAGTATTGTGCAAAAAAATAACGAGAAAAGTGGCGGGTCCAATTGCGCTGAAGGGCTATTTCTGTACAGAATTTTTGAATATCAGAAAGTTCTAAATTTCGGATATCTCCTTGTGGATCGTAAAATAATAGAAAGGGGCGTTCACCCTCGAAGACCTCATGGATTGTTTGTACTTGTTCATTGGACAGATAGGCTTTTGTGAGGTAGAGAAAGTGTTTTAAATATTTTAGGTAATGCTGTATTTCATCACGAAGATAATCGTTAAACGGTAGATATCGTCCAATGGTGCCCGAATAACGCTGCTCTTTATCTGCAACAGCCATCAATTGATTGTCGAGGTCAATATAATCTAGATTTGGCGGGAAGGACTCACTTGGTCGTGCTGAAGTTATCAGCATGCAAATATGCCAAAGCCAGATTGAATAATACTTCAGTGTTTTGAAAGGATTTGGATTACCTCGAACTTGTTCATCAAGCTGTTTAAATAAAGATTTAACCAGTGGCAGATCTGGTGTTTGCTGACTACCGAAAGTAATAGGAGATTTAAACTCTTCGATATAACTGCTGTTGAGCTGCGGGCAAACTAGATAAAGTGTTTGGCTATAAATATCGAGAATATCTATGATCTGTGTTGAAGAGTAATGGCATGGAATATAGTGCTGAACGCTTACGCCGCTAAGTAACTTACTTTCCAATTCATAACCTAGCTCATTCAATGTAATGTCACTGAGTAAACGTGGGAGATTTTGTTGAGTTAGCTGGAAAGTCAGCTCTTTATTGATGCTACGTAAATGCTCTTGTACCTTTGAATCAATTTTTGCATGATCCCACTTTTTTAGTTGAAAAATATTTTTAAAGTAAACTTGAGGCAAGGGAATTGTAAAAGAGTTTATGGTATTCAGCATATGTTCTTTCAAAACAAAATCTTTGAATTTAGAGATTTCAAAGCTTTGTTTGAAGAAACACGAGTCAGGCTTCAGTAAAACCTTTTTATTTTTTGCAGTGATTCGTGAGTTTTTTTGGAAAACTGGCAGATCTTTATAATAAGTAAGGCTGAGTACTGAAAATAGAAGTAAAGCATGAATGGGAGAACTTTCTGCTTCTTCAAATAAAACTTGCATAACGTGCCGTGCAGTAGGTAAATCGAAAACCCGAGGATTTGGCTTGTTCATTAGCTCATTCTTGTTTTGATGCAGAATTTTACTTTTCAGATTTACGATTTGGGCAGTGACAGAATGTTGCTCTAATCCAGTAAATTCAAAGTTATGATCTTCAACTGTTTCAATGACTTTATCTTCGCGTGATTGTTTAGCTGTACCCTGTTCAAACTTGGTCTGATACGTTTGCTCATCATCAAGAGTAGTTCTTGAGGTCTTGTAAACATCTGTTTGGGGAGGTTCTTGGATGCCTGGATTACTTTGACGGTGTCTTTTTTGACGTTCTGATTGAGTATAGGTATACGTATAAATAACGCGGATTTCTGCCAATTGGCCTATTTGGGTTTTCTTTAAACTCTCTTTGGATTTGTCAAATAATTTTCTATTCTCAGTTTCAGCTTCTTTTAGAAATTCAACAAGATCGTCTAATTCGATCGGAAGAGACGGTAAAAAATTGTAAAGCCAATGGTATTCCTGCTTTGTACTGGCTAAACGAAAACGTCTACAAAGATTAGCTACAGTAGCTGCATGTTCTTTGCTATCAAGTAATTCAATGCATTGAGTATTGAAAATGGCCCATTTCAGTGCATTTGATTGATATGCTGATGGAGTGTTGATCAGCGCCAGGAGATAATGAGCTAATGGATACTTACTAATCGATAGATCAGTAGGATGCTGATTCATAATTTTAATTAGTTTAACGACTTCAGTTGGTCGGATGAAATCATTGAGCTTAAAGAAGTCCTGATCATTTTCCAGTTTTGCTTCCGCCAGTGCTTGATAGAAGTCTCGAAATAGCTCAAGCTTTAATTCTTGAGTATCTTCTAAATAACGATATTCGTTCATGATTAAATTCCCGCCAGAATTTTTTCTAATGACAGTGGGTCGGCATAATTTGAAATAGAACTCACTGGACTTTTGGATTTAGACAGTCCTGATAATTCTCGTAGATAATTGATAGTTAAAACTTCCTGACCGAAAACTTCCTGAAGATGTGCAGCTAAGTATTCTTCATTTAGCCAATTTGCAATGATGTCTAAGCCATGAATGGAGTGGTGTAATCCGGAACACAGTAAGGCCTTTACTTCGCTTAAAGCTTGGATGGTGAATTCGTAGGAATTATTTTTTTCATAAGCTCTGAACTTAAATTCATTTTTATTCTTGTTGTAAGAATAGGCATAGATCCAGCTGAAATGACTACTAAAAAAATAGTGATCAGGTGTTTTAGTGGTAAGGAGCGGGATTTCGATATTCTGTTTAAAAGTTAAATTCAAGTGATAGCTTTGCTGTTTATCACTCAGTTGGAAAAATAAAGCTATCCAGATTTGGTACGCATGCATACATTTTGGATAACACATTAATTTTAAGTTTTTTGAAGATACACGATGACTTTCAATAGCTTTTTTTTTATAGACATATGCTGATGTCTCCCCATATTTATGCCAAGTGGCTGAAAAATAAGCTATAATATTCACGTATTTTTTATAGGAGAGTCAAGGGTTGTGCACCCTATATTGTGTTATTAAATTGTAAATTTCACTATATATAGTGTTTTTAATCTTTTTAGGGCTTTGTTGCACAAACCTATCTGTAAAGGCTTTTTCAGCGATATAATTTTCAAATGAAGAAGCCTACACACAAAATCTACCGCACAACCAATTGGCCCGCATATAACCGAGCACTCATGAGTCGCGGAAATATTGCCATTTGGTTTGA
>NZ_JBLYZK010000042.1:0-14066 GCF_048551395.1 Acinetobacter sp. TY1 | reverse complement strand
TTCTTGCTCATGGTAAACTCCTGATGAGTGTGTTTAGTTTACCAAGTTAAAACCTCCTGTTTTTTCAGCACACATCATAAAGAGCTAATACAGATAGTTAGCAAATTAAGAATACTATAACGATTTAAAAGAATTGAGACCATAAAGCTAAAAGGTACTGTCAAAATACTATAAGCCAAGTAAACAAGACCATGCCCTGCAAAAACCACAAAAATTGAATATAGACTATATTCACGATTCATTATGATAAATAGCAATGCTGTGAAAAAAAGTAGTGGTAAAGGAGCAAGTAATAGGGCTTTTACTATTTTTTCTTTTGAGTATTTCATTAACTTAATTCTCTTATCTACTCAATAACTATTCATACTATACCGATTTTCTTGGAGGTCGTTTGCTCCCATTTAACATAATGGTGCTTATGCGAAATCAATTTGTAATAAGCCTGTAATATCAATTAATTAGCATCATTCAAAAATTCAAAAAACCAGCCAAAAGCCGATATAGAAACATATCGGCTTTTTTATGAACAAAACTGGTATATTTCGCCAATAAAATTGAGCGTTTTTTAATCGAATTGGGCGTTTCACCTGTGTTATCAATTCATCCAGTGCTTAAATTATCCCCAATTTCTGCGGACAAATCTTGGGATAATTTAAATGTGTTGTACGCCTAGGCGTACAGTAATTTAGGGATTTTGCCAATATACCCATGGAACACAATTTCTTATCATGAATACATAGAGAGCAGGATGCTCCAGAGAATAAGAAAAACCAAAGAACAAGGAAATGTTAAAGGTACGACAGGAGTTATACCTCAAGCATCAAATATGTAAAAAAGCCCAACAGGATGTTGGGCTTTTTTATTGCTTGTATCTTTTAGATCAGGCTAAGTTTTCTCGAACAAACTTAGGATCAATAATGAAAAGCTTAATCAGCGATTGAGCTGCTTTACTTGGTCGTCTTGTTCCTTGTTCCCAACTTTCTAATGTTCGTTTTGATGTACCTAGAATATTGGCAAATTGTTCTTGTGTTAAATCCGCTTTCCTACGAGCTAGGGCGACATCTGTTTCAGTAATCACAGTACGTTTTGCTGCATTATTTGCAAGCATATCGTCTATACCCTGCAAAATTTCTGCTTCAATATCTCTAGTTGCTTCAAAAGCTTCGATTTCTTTAGCCGTTAAACGAGTCATTTAATTTCTCCACTAATAATTGAAGTGTCTTTTTACTCAGTTGGGTGGTTTCTTTTTTACTGTAGAGTGTCAGTAGCCAAATTTCACCGTTTTCTAAACGGTTAAAGTAAATGACTCGAACACCAGAGCTTTTACCTCGTCCACCACTTGTCCATCTAACCTTACGAATACCACCTGAATTAGGCTCAACATCACCTGCATTAGGGTTTAAAGATAAGAACGTCTTAAATTCCTCATATTCTTTTTCATCCCAATACATAAAACAAATTTTACTAAAATAAGGCGTTTCACATATTGTTAGCATTTTTAAACCTTGAATACCACATAGTAGTATTTTAATACGACTAAGTCGTATCTGTAAAGAAACTAAAGTACACCGAGATTATCGAAAACCTATTTTTTTGTTCAATAGAAGTATTTTGAGCACATTCGGCTCATAATATGAGCCGAATAAATGGGTTAATCAGCTCATTTTATTTAAGGCATTTCTACTTGCAGGCTAATAGTCGAATTTCGCATAAGAGATTTTATGTTAAATCCAATGTAATATTTATGAACTGAAAACTTTGAATGTTGAAATATGACTTTTAGGAAGCTAACTAAAACCGATAATAATTATGAAGTTAACGCTAAAGTACCTTTTAGCAGTAGAACTAATGCTGAGTGTAGTATTCAAGATTTAGAACAAGCATTTTTATTTAGTTGGAATATGACATTTGGTGCTACAGGAGAGCATCGAAGCTACAGATCTGGTGGTCAATTAGTACGAAATAATCTTCAAAAATTTTGTGATGTCTTTATTGGTAAATTGGGAGAAGTAGCATTTTTTAATATTTCCAAAAAGCGACCAATGGTTAATAACATTACAGAAATTGATTATGAGTGTTATGGATTAGGGAAATGGGATAGCTCTGATTTTGTTATTAACTCTCAATATCATATTGCAGTCAAAACAACTAAACACTTCGGGAATTTACTTTTATTGGAAGAAAAAGATTGGGTAGTTAGAGATGGAAAAGCTATTTATTTACCAAACCAGAATTCTGAAAGTAAAGGAGTTTATGATTTTCTATTTTTTAGTCGAGTAAGAACTGATATTCATGATTTGGTCAAAGAAATAAATTTTTCACAAGAGATTGATATTAATAATTTAAAAAATATTTTTTTTACTAAAATTATTAAGACTGTATCAGTTACTTTAGAAGTAGTTGGATATGTTTCAAATGATAGTTTAGTTAAGATGATTGAAGAAGGTTACATTCTTCCTCAGAATTCGACTCTTAATGGAAAAACGAGAATGGATGCCTCAAATTACTATTTACAAAGTGGTTTCTTTAGACAGATGTCTATTGGATAGAACTTATAGAATCTGTTAAATAGCTCCCTTTACTTAAAGGGGAGAATCTTTAATGGCAACTAATGTCACAACTCAAGACTTAACTTTAATTCTCGAAAGCTATAAAGCTTGGAAATGGTTAAATGTATCTTTATCTCATTTTGCTAGCCGAACAGTAAATTTTCCAGAAGCAATCTCAGAATCATTGTGCTGTTATACATTAAGATATACTTGGCACAATAAAGCTAAGACTAAACTTCCTGGGGATGGTACAGGTCTTAATGGAGAGTTAGTTGAAATCAAAGCAACATCTAATTTTAACCATGACCTAACTTCATTTAGTCCAGATATAAGATTTGATATTCTTATTTTTGCAAGATTAGATTTAGTGAACAATCATCTTTATATATATGATATGAATATGAATTTTAGTCAATTTCAATTATGTCCTGTGAATTTAAATGAGACTGTCCTTGACCATCAAAATCAAGGACGAAGACCTAGATTGTCATTAATTAATCAAATTAATCAACGTAATCTTCAACCTGTTACTGTTTTAGATTTAAATCAACTAGCCTTGCAACTTGGGATTCAATTGTAAAACTTAAGATTACAAATAGCTCTATATAAGAGCTATTTGTTTGTTTTCATTATTTTCTTTTTTAACTTCTAGAGCTTTTTTAATTTCTAAAGCAATTCGCTCAATTACGGGTACTACAACACTATTACCAGCTTGTTTATAAAGGTTCGCATTACTTGTTTGTTCGGGAAGAATAAATTCTTTAGGGAATCCTTGAAAATTAAAACACTCTCTTGGCGTTAACTTTCTAATCGTATCAGGTTTACCTTGGACGTTAAGTAAAGGAACATTATGTCCACCTGTACCCATGTTTGCAGTTAAAGTCGGACACATATTACTTTTGTTTTCACGCACATACTGACGTCTCCACTGATACAAAGTTTTTGCATCTTTAATATCTTCAACTAATTGGTTAAAGAAAGGAGTTTTTTCAGTATAAAAATATTTTTTGTCTATGTTTGTTTCATCTTCTAATAGATCATTTATTGATGTATCTAAAGGAATAGCATGTGGAAATTCAAACTTTTCATAAGCTTTAATATCTTTAAAACAAACAACGTATATACGTTCACGGTTTTGAGGAATATTTCCATATTCACAGGCATTTAAGACTTTGTATTTAACGTGATAACCATGATTTTTAAGGCTCTCAATAATAACTTTAAACGTATTTCCTTGATCATGGCTTACTAGGTTTTTAACATTTTCTAGCAAAATCACAGAAGGCTTTTTCTCTTCAAAGATTCGTTCAAGTTCAAAGTATAAGTTTCCTCTACCTTTTTCATCATCAAAACCTTGTCTATAACCAGCTACAGAAAAAGCCTGGCATGGAAACCCTGCTAGCATAATATCGAAATCTGGGATTTCAGAAGCTTTTACATCATTGATATCTCTATGATCAACAAGAAAATCAAAATTAGCTCTAATGGTCTCTACAGCAAACTTATCAAGTTCATTTGCATAAATGGTTTCAAATCCAGCCTTATCAAAGCTTAGATCAATACCACCAACACCAGCAAAAAAAGATGCACACTTCATTGTCTATTCACGATATGTTTTAACTTGATAAGGAGTCTAAAGAGTTATTTCTAAAAAAGTAGCCCATAAATCACAAAAACACATAAATAATTTGTTAACACATTAATGGTGTGCTATTTTTGGCTAATTAGAATGTCTAAAGAAAGATAGAAATATGACTTATAAAGAGTTTCAAATTGCCCTAATAGGGTTAAATCTAAACATAAAAGATTTTGCGAGAATATTAGGTATGAATCCTAATTCTATAACTAATTATAAGTTGAAAGGATTTGTCCCATTACAATTAGCGATCGTCATCAATCTTATGCAAGAGTTACATAAGAATCAGTTGAATTATTTAGATGTTATAGAAAAAACAAAAAGAGTATTTTCAGAAAATATTATTGAAAATTAAATATTTGGTTATGAAAAATGACAAATGAAATCCAAGAATTACAGCATAAAATTCTAAATTTTAGAAATGATCGAGATTGGGAAAAGTTTCATAAAATTAAAGATCTTGTCTTGGGGTTAACTATAGAAAGTTCTGAGTTAGCTGAACTATTTTTATGGAAAACGGATGAGGAATCAGAGCAAGTCGATGTACAAAAAGTGCGAAATGAATTAGCCGATGTATATATTTTTTTAAACTACATAGCTAAGTATTATGAGATTGATATACAACAGGCTGTTCTTGAAAAAATAGAATTGAATAATCAAAAGTATCCTATTAGTAAATTTAAAGGATCAAATAAAAAATATAATGAACTAGATTAGTTTTTCTAAAATTAACATAATACACCTTATACGAAATGCTTTATTTTATCTGATATAAATCATTTGCTTATAGTATGTCAAAAAGCCCAATCACACCCGATTGGGCTTTTTTAATGATTATTCACGTTTCACGCCTACTAAGTGATCAATGTTTCACGATTTTATTTAATTAAACTGAATAAAATATTGCTTAACTTACGTAAGTTATTTAACTTCATTAAGTACTATATTATGTAACTCTTCTGGAGATAACTTTTGTAATTGATGGATTGCTGCTTTTAGGATTAAAGAACGATTAGCTTTAGCTACTCGAGACTCTACTAGCAAATGATCTATTTCTTTACTCACTTCCTCTGTTAGAGAAAATGTAAAACGACGATAAATTTGTTGAGATATTTCTAGATTCTTTGCCCGTTTAGTAGAACCCACAATAAAATCTTCGATTTGCTTTTCTGGAGATTTAGCTTCATGAGCTGATTTGGTTAACCCTTTTAATGCCATTACAAGTCTCCTAAAAATTCGACTACAAGTTGCTCAATTTCAGTGACAGCTTTTTTGTCAGTGTCTACTTCAAATACAGAAAGACCATTTTCATCAGCATCATCATAAACATTTCGATTGGTTGTGAATTGACTCAGTGGAATAATTCCAAAGGACTCACAGGCCTCTTTTGCATCTAAAATACGCTGAGCTTGGCTAGGCAAAGTCGGGCATTGGGTAATTACAGCATTAGTAATTAGATTTGGATTCACAGCTCTAGCTAAGCGAATAAGCTGTTCAACATGAACTAAAGTTTTAAGATCTCTGCGCTTTGGCCTAAAGGGTAATAGCATATGTGTAGCTATCGTCATTGCTGAACGTAAAGCTTCTGAATCTTGCCCCCCAGCATCAATAATGATGTCTTGGTATCTTTTAGACAGATCATCTAGAACTTGTCGAATATTACCAGCAGCCTGAACGGATGGAATGTTTCTTAGATCTTGATTTACATCACGCTCTTTGACCCAATCTGTTGTAGTACCTTGTGGGTCGGCATCTAAAAGTAAGATGTCATGATTTTTCTGTTGCAGATAAACTGCTAAGTTTTGTGCAAGACAACTCTTCCCAGAGCCACCTTTTTCTCCACCAATTAAAATAATCATTATTTAACTTAAGTAACTTATTTAATAAAATAAGTATAGCTTAGTTATGCTATGGATCAAATAATAACTTACATAACTTACATAACTTACATAACTTACATAACTTACATAACTTACATAACTTACATAACTTACATAACTTAGTTTATTTGACTTTTTTCTAAATAGCCAACTTTAAGTAAGCAAGGGTATAGCTCTACAAATTTCTGTTCATCTTTAAGCATGTCTGCAATACGTATTGCAAATTGATCATACGACTCAGTACCTACAGAGTATTTAGACATCTCAGATAATTCTGCAAGTTTCCTAGCAAAAAGGAATCGCTGAGAATCTGTCATCTTTTTATATTGTTTAGATGAGGTTACATCTTTGAGTTCTTTTTCTTTGTTTGTGACTTTTAAGGTGAAGGAAAAACCTGAAATAGATCGTCCGTTTTTTTGTTGAGTATATTTGGCTGTTAGGTCGGAGAACTCATTGATTTGAAGTAAGGCTGGTTCCAAAACACGTCTTTTGAAAGCTTCAACTCGAGAGTATTCATTAATTCCAACTCCTAATTGTTCTCTAAATTTATTGATTTCAAATACTGGTGTATGTCTAGCTGTTCGCCATTGTGCTAATAATTCATAAAGTCTAATAGCATAAACACTTGTAAAATTTGCTGTTTGTTCTAAATGATATTGAGTGAAATACTGTGTAAATCCGTCAATCCTAGTTATATGATCAATAAGAACACGAGTTAAGGTGACTAAAATTTTACCTTCACCTTTTTGGTAATTCACATCTTGAATCCAACGACTTTTGGTAGGAGAGCCATCATCATTAGTAATAGTGAATTGTCTCTTAAAAAGATTTTGTTCGGCTTCTAATAAGGTTGAATACGAGGCATCTAGCGTGACATTAAACGCTTTCGCATATCTTTCAGCCTTTAATTCAAGAGGATGTTGAGAGCTAAGGCCGTGTCCTTTTTCTCTAGCATCAATAATAGCTAGTTGAACCAAACGTGTCTCAGACAAAGTTAATGTTTGAATCGCTTCTACTAGTTTATTTGATTTAACAATTACGTCTTTCATAAGTAAATAAGCAACATGAAATAATCTGTTGTTATAGCAACATGAAATAATCTCGTTGTCAATTTATAATGAAAATTCAAGAAATTGATGGTTTTTTACTAAATCTAATATAATAAATTTAAAATTAATACTTATATTTCAATAGAATATTGATTGTTAAATATAAAACATTGACCGAGTTTTTGTTGCTATATTTAAGGTAAAAGCATCATAAAACGTAAATTCGTAAAAAAATAAAATATTTCAAATTCTATAAAGTATTGATTTTAATAAATATATTAATTATAACAACATTGTTTATTTTTGTTGTCATATCCTAAGTAAACGTTGCTATATAACCGAGTAAACGTTGCTATATAACCGAGTAAACGTTGCTATATAACCGAGTAAACGTTGCTATATAAGCTCTGAAACACTTTATTCATAATGGTTTCAGAGTACTTAAAAACATTAAAAACATTAAAAACATTAAAAACCTAAACTATAAAAAATTGCCCACTATAAAAAATTGCCCTATGTTTTCGCTATGCTCAAACTCTATTGAATCTCGCTATCGCTCGATTCTTGGAGGCAATTTTTTTGCAAACACTTTGAATCAATTTTATAAAAAAACACAACTCTGAATTCGCTTCGCTCATAAGTATTTATGCTCGCTACGCTCGATCTAGGAGTAAAGATCATCATGTGATTTACTACAGATATTAAGTAACCCTGTTTGAAAAGCTGTTTTTCAAGGAGTCTAGGCGCAATTTTTCTTTTTGTCGCTCGTAGACACTCACTAAGGAGATCACCTATGAGTAAAGATCAAGATTTAGTTTCTCTCACCATAAGCATTTTAGACAAACCTCCAAGAAGCTATAAACTTGATACGGATGGAGTCTTCAAAGAAGATCAAGAGCAAATAGAAACTTGGGAAGAGTATTTTAAATTATTTGATAATCCCAAAGGTTTAGAAGATTTTATGGCAGACTGTGAACAAGATATATCTAAGGATAAGAACTAAGCTCATAGATTGCATTAGTTTCTACTTTTAATGGTGTAGCTTAGTGTTTTATGCAGATTAATAAAAGTCGCTTAGAAAGCAAATGGTGAGCTTCTATGAAGGATCAGGAACTACCACAAAATTGTGATAGTTCCCAAAAACTATAATGAAACTGAAATACAGTTTAGAAATAAGCGTATTTATTTAAAAATCGGACTCATTTTGAATAGATAGTCCTCGTTATGCTGAGGATTGCATCAACAAACCTTGTTGAAAGGTGTGCCATTTTAAATGACGGTTTGATATTTTAAAAAAGCGAAAAACATCAATCGCTTGAATCCCGAATTTTTGTATTTTGATTAAAGGCTGACTTTGACCGAGTTGCCAAAAATGCTAAATAAAAAATCATTCATCGACCTAGTTACGTTTCAATTGCACTAGCTAACTGAAGGCTTTATACGAAGACCTAAACGCTTGTTTTTACAGAACATTGAAAACTGCATTGATACGAAATGACCGTGTTTAAGCTAAACCTAAACTCTTGGTTTTTTTATAAAAAAACCTAAAATTTGACTTCGAATTTTGCTTTCAAGTACCACCCTGAATCCCACAGCCGACCAAAGCTTTGAGAGAAGTTAAACGACCTGTTTAACCGCAACAAAATTCTAACTTTTCGATTTCTATCTCACTATTTCCGTTCGCACTTTCATCCACAGGCTTGCACGTTTTTTTCGTACTCGACTGCTTAGCGATAATTCTTCGGCGAATTATCTCTTACTCGCACGATCTCTCACAGGTGAAAGTCTTTTGTATCTACTTGGGCAAATGAAGCCTTTATAGATTTTTATTATGACTAAAGTTCTTCTTTCGGTTTTTCAACCTTAGAACGCCTAAACGGAGGCTAAACCGTTTAACTTAAACTCCTGTGCTTCCCACTTTAGTTTTATGAATCGCTGTATCTGAATAAACAGAAACAGGGCTTACTAGACCTTCAACATTACACCGTGCAACACTTGGTTTGCCATCCTTGACTTCATGGAGCGTTGTTCCGCAACTCCACTTAAATCACACGGTTTTCGTTGGTCAGATCAATCACTTTTACAGCATAAATACCTTCAAAGTTTTCATAAGCATCCCTCCAGCCTCTGTCATTCCTAGCGTATTTTTGACGCTAGAAGAGGTGGTTCGGTTGAGCTATTTGGCGATCAGTGTTACCACTGACCGAGAGGGAATCTGTCAAATGAGACAGACCCACAAGCCTTTCGACTTTTTTCTTCCCCCGTACAATTTCCCGCTTAGCGGTTGATGCACGTCCTCCCCGATCGGGTACGCAAGATGAGGCTTCTAAACCTCCCAACAGTGAAAATTCACTAGCAGGTTAACCCAGCGTATGGTGTTTTCGTCTCGACATCATGTCTCGACTTCCATTCCATAAAACGGCTTATTGCAATTCAGGTCTTTAGACTCAGAATGGCTCTAAGTTTTTCAGTGTCGCCCGAAGGCGACTCAGCCGAGTGTTTTTATATGGGCTGAGGGCAATTTGATTTAACTGAAAGGATAAAAGGAGAACTGACATGCAAACCATTCCTACTCAAAGAGTAGCAGGGAGGTTTTGCATTGAGGTTCTCACAGTCTCCGTCGCAACCCTACCAACTAGCTTTCACCAGTATAGAGCTACACGAAAATATAGGCTTTCGCCAACTCTTACAGCCACATAAGAGCCAAGATGCACTAAGGATGGTCAGTCCTTAGCTATTTCGAAAAGAAAAAACAGTTAAGGATGGTCAGTCCTTAACTTTGAGGTCAAGAACTGCCGACTGCCTTAGAGCGTCGAAAAGTCTTTTTTCAGCATCACACTGAAAATGTCGTTCTGAATTGTTATACCACCATGAAGTTAGATGGTGAATAAGAGCAGGGGCAACGAGCCGAGTTAATCTAAGGAACAACTTAACTACGTCTCGTTGCCCCTTAGCCACCTTTCAGGTGGCAGTTTTTCTTCGAAAAACCTTTAAAAGCCCTGCTACGCAAGCCTTTTATTAAAAAGCAAAACAGATTTGTGAAGAGATGTTAATACATTAAAAAAAGTAAGACCCTAAATTTTTATTTTTACTACATTCGCCCTACTACATCTCGGCTTTTATTTATAGATTTTGGGGAATACATGATTTTTTATACGACAAGTGATGAAATCACAATGTCTGCTTTACACCGAACGGTGTATCTAGCTAAGGCCACGTTCTATCAAAAGTTTTTCATTGATGTTGATAAAGCACAGAACACTTTGGCTTGGTTGATCAGCAAATTTCACGTCAGTAAAACAGGAGACTCACGCTCTAAAGCTAGAGATAAAAAGGACTTGTGCAATGCACATTTGGTGATTCAGCTTAATCAGCAACTTTTACGGCAAGGCAAGTGCCAGGTTTTTGTTATGGTGACTTTACCAAGTGCTTTGAGGGAGAAGCAGTCAGTTATCACAAAGATGATAGAAGAGTTTCATTTAACAGAAGTTGAAATGACTAAGATGACCGCTGAACAACGGTTTCAGCGTGTGATTAGCTATCAAAAGCAACTCATAAAGAAAAGCTTTAAGGAAAAGGATGGCAGACCATGTCAGGATACTTTTCACTGCCTCTTACACCGTGATTCACGGCTACAGCTTTTCAGTCAAGACATGCCCAAAGTGGTACTTCGCCTTTCTGATCGGAGTAAAAAGCGTTTAGCTGAGTACAAGTTGATGCAAGAAAAAAAGGGGGATGCCAAACTGATCAAACCTACTTCATGGACTTGGCATCTGACACCGCAATACAAAGCACATATTTTAAAACTGTGTAGAGCAGGGATTCAGTCGAAACTGACACAAAAGAAGCATATTAAAAAACAGCAGTTTGAAGCAAAAAATAAAGTAAGTCCGACCAAAGATCAGGTCAAAACTTGGCTGACTGATGATGAGCTAAAAAAAGCGATTGAAGCAGGCGTTTTTGCTTTGTCGAATGTCCCTGCTTTCCGTGGCACGACTCAAGATGTAGGGGAAATTTGCTATGAGCTTGAAAAGAAATACAACCGCAGAGCTGTACGTCAGAATGCAGTCAAAGGGAAAAGACAAGTTCAAAAGAAACGTACGTTTCCGATCTATCAAGCTTTTGATTTAGAACAGATTAAAAGAGAGGCATTTTATAGTACGAGAGTCGACTTTAATATTTATTCCTTTACAGAGTTACATGAGCGAGTGATGCGGTTCACTCAAACGATTTTGTCGTATAAAGCTGAGAATCATGTAGATCAAAGCTTAAGTCAGATTGAAGATGAAAAAGCATTAGAAAAGTATATTTATGCTGATTTACTGCGTATAAACCAAGCCAAAAATAGAAACCTTGCTGATCCTAAACCGAATGTGGAGGTTAGAGATGATACTGAAAATGATGTCAAAAATATCATTAAAAAAATTAAATATAACAAATAGATAGGTGTTTTTCAATATTGTTAAATAATTTAACAGTTAGGCTGTTTTGATATTTTTTTCCAAAATCGTTAAATAATTTAATAAAATAAATCATATAAAAAATTATTTTTCCTATTTTTTACAATATTCACTTAGGTTCTTTAGCTTTACTAGTAAAAAAGGAAATTATGGAAACTTTAAAATGGGTTCTAACAGAAAAAGCCTAGACTCTAATCTAGGCTTTAAAAATTAAAAAATGCATAAAAATCAGAACAATAAGATCATTTCAAGTATTTCGAATAAGGTGTATTATGTTAATTTTAGGAAAACTAAATTAAACACGTACAAATTACTAAATATATTGATGTTTCGCACTCGGGAAAGAACCATCTTTTACAGCAGAAACATAACTTTCAATCGCTTCCTGAATACTAGTTTTGTCTTGCATAAAATTGCGTACAAATTTTGCGGGTTTATCATTAAGTCCTAACATGTCATGTAGCACCAGAACTTGAGCATCTGTTTCTGCCCCAGCACCAATGCCAATAACGGGAATCGTGACTGACTGAGAAATTTTTGCGGCAAGATTAGACGGCACACATTCAAGCAATAGCATGACAGCTCCTGCGTGTTCTAATTGTTTTGCTGTATTGAGAAGATGATTTGCTTGCTCCTCAGTTTTGCCTTGAACTTTAAAACCACCGAAAACGTGAACTGCTTGAGGTGTTAAACCAATATGAGCACATACAGGTACACCATTTTGAGTGAGTTGTTTAATTATTTCTGAAAGCCATAAATCACCTTCAATTTTCACCATATGAGCACCAGCTTGCATGAGAAGGGCAGCATTTTTGAGAGCAAGCTCTGGAGATGAATAGCTCATAAATGGCATATCAGCAATGATAAAAGCATGATCGTTGCCTTTATTGACACATGCAGTATGGTAAACCATCTGCTCAATAGTTACAGGTAAGGTACTATCATTTCCCTGTAAGACCATCCCTAATGTATCTCCAATCAGTAAAGCATCAATGCCTGCTTGATTTGAAATCTTGGAAAAAGTTGAATCGTAGCAAGTTAAAACTGCGATTTTTTCTCCATCCTTTTTCATCTTTTTTAATGTCTGTAATGTAACTTGCTGCATGATTTCCTCACGATTTCATCTATTAAATTTTTGGCGCTTATCCAAAATTGTAATGTTTAACCTGATCTATGATTAAAATAATAGCGATTAAAACCATTAAGCCTCCTGAAATTCGGCTAACAATCTGTGCAACATGTGGGCGTGTTTTTAATAAAGTTTGAGCACAAAAACCCACCAAAAAGTAGACCACAGCACAACTAAAAATATGAATTAACCCCAAAGAAATAATTTGTGTAGTAACAGACCATGATGCAGATGTATGAATAAATTGGGGTAATAATGCGAGGAATAACAAAAAGACTTTTGGATTTAGCCCACTTACCCCGAAACCCTTAATAACCCAGTTCCACCATGGTTTATTAGTGTCTAGGTTGAGTTTTTTTTCATTAGATATAGTTGTCGGATAACGAGATAAACTAATCCCAATCCATAATAAATAAAGCGACCCAATAACAGTAAGTGCCATAAGCGCTAAAGGTTGGCTCGCAACAAGTGTCCCTACACCCGCAGCAACAATAAGTGTTGCTATAAAATGACCAAGTAACAACCCTGAGATAGCAGGTAGAATTCTTTCTTTAATTCCAGCTGAAATTGCGTATGCCCAATCAGCCCCGGGAGTGAGAACAAAAAGAATGGATATACTCCAAAAGGCGATAATTGTATTAAAGGTCATAAATTAAAAAATCATTTCATTTCACAAGCTGGAAAGGATAAGTCTTAAGATCTAGAATGTGCTTTCAAATAGTTGCTCATAACTCAATTTAAAAGGAAGATTTTTCTAAATGGATAAGATAGATAGAAAGATTCTTGCTGAATTACAATCTAATGGGCGTTTATCGATTACAGAATTGGCAGAAAAAGTAGGCTTAAGTCTTTCACCATGTCATCGAAGACTTCGGACTTTAGAAGAGTCAGGGATAATAAAAGGGTATTGTGCTCAGCTTGAAGCGAGTCGTATTGGGCTAGAATTTTCGACGATTGTATTTGTGACGATGAAAGATGGTGATAAAAAGACTCTTTCCCATTTTGAGGAGGCTATTCTTGATATCCCTTACATCATTCAAGCACAGCGCTTATTTGGAGATCCTGATTATTTATTACATGTGGTTGTAAGCGATTTAGCTAATTTTCAAAAACTATATGATGAAAAGCTTTCTGCTCTTCCGGGAGTTCAACGACTTACCTCCACCATGGTCATGAAAAGTGTGATTTCTAACCGCTTATTTCCCTTATAAAATATGTCTTATAACTCCTAGAAAAAATCGACTAATGCATCCCATTTAACATAATGGAGGTTATACGAAATGAAATGTTAGAACCCATTTAAAGTGTCTATATTCTCACCAATAAAAATGTCTGGTTTATGATGGTTTTTATCACCATGGAC
>NZ_JBLYZK010000041.1:0-14784 GCF_048551395.1 Acinetobacter sp. TY1 | reverse complement strand
AATCAACAGGGTTTTCGGTCTCTAAGCACTTTTTAAAGGGAACATCATCGACTCAAATCACTATTTGCAACAGTGCCCTATTGGTCGTGCTTATGGCACCAATCTGAAGGCTCTGTAGTAATTATTGCTTGGAATTTTTCCAAATAAACTCATCGCTTGACCGTCGTAATAGCCCGGATAAAACAATACGACCGGCTTATGCCCCAGCAAGGAATGCAAACTGTTTAACAAATGATGTGCACGTAATAGCGGCCAAACCGACCCCACCCCCGTCATCAACACTATATCTTGCTCATTGGTGGCATATTTGCTCACCAGATACGGCGCAAACTTATCCATATGCAATGGACCTTTCAGTGCTTTGATGAGCGCCTCATCGCCTTTGGCTTTTTGCATCTGAATGGCTTTATCGATAAAGTTGCGCTCTGTCAGATAATCCACCACCGCTTGTAGCAGATTGATATTTACCACCTTCAGTTGACTGTGTTTTTTCTCCAGCATCCCTTCCAGAAAATGAATATATTCGCGGACTTTCAGCTCATCTTCAGGCGCATAATCAAAAATCCAGAATCCAATTTCATTGCCTAGCCCCTGACCGGTTAAAAACTCGGTTGAAAGAATTCGCTCTGGAATCTGATTCAGACGCTCATGTATTGCTTGACTCATTGCTGCCCCTCTACAACTACCGCGTCCATAGCGACACTTCCATTGATCTTTTAATACGTTGTTTATAATGTTCTTCCAACAGGCTACGAAGCTCTGCCCGGACGATCACACGCTGTAATTCCAGCGTACGGGTACTTTTTAAGTAACCGACTTCTGCCAGCATACGGAATACCACTTGCCCCATTTTTTTCTTGCTGGACTCTTTCCATTCGCAGATATCCGGATCGCGTTGTGAGCGCTCATCCAGAAAGTCTAACCAGATATAACTGTCCAAGTATTGAGCCTGGGAGATATAGGCTTCTCGAAGCATCGTCTCCATAAACTCAACCAGTAAAAGATTACGTTCTAAAGCCCCACAAAAAGCCACTTGGGTCGCCAGCTCATCGTCCCCATCACGTAGCGCTTTCCAGAAATCAGGCTCTAAGCGCTCCAGACGCTTACGAATAGCGGTGGCATTGCGTTGTGCTGAAGCCGTAGTTCTTTTTTGCAGAATATTGTCAACCTGAATCGCCTGATGCCACTGTTCTGTGGTCGCTTCTCGCAATAACAGATCAGCGATCAGCCGACTTTCACGCACCATCAGTGAACCACCGCTCAGGTCACTGTCATAATGAAATTGATCCATCATGGCCAATCTCCTATGAGGCCTGATCAAACAGGTAAGACGACAGCTTTTCGATATCTGAGCGTTGTAGTACCAAGGGATATTTCAAGGCATCATCCGCCTCAGCCAGCGTGATCGCGGCCTGATATCGCTGCAAGGTATAGTGAGCCAAAGCTTTCTTGACCGAAATCTGTAATCTGCCATCTGGCATGCCGAAGTCTTTTTCGACCAGCGCTTGTTGTGATGAGTTCAATTTTGGATTAGGGATCAGCGTCAGTACAATTTCTTCATGCCATTGCTGATCCTGAGCTAGATCTACTGACTCAATTGCCACCACAACAGGTGTGCGATCAATTCTGGAGAGTAAAAAGTCCTTAAACTGCTTGCTCTGATGGCAATAGGCACGGACATGCCAGCGAAAACCGGTATACACCAGGGTGTGTGGGGAAATGATGCGTTCATGCCACTGCGGATTCTGCATCGAGGCATAAATCATTTTTAAAGTGTTTTGGTTTCGGCAGGCACGCAAAACTTCCCGAATCACTTCAGGACGTACACTGCGATCAGGTAATTGAACTGCTGCAAGATTCGGTTCTGGTGTCGCAATCAGGGTATGCGATTCACTAACCAAACCTGACAGCATATTGAGATATTCATTGATATGTACGGTAGTCAGCACCGGTTGAAACGTGGCTTTAGGCACATAGCCTTTTACGGAGGGATCATGGACCAAGGCATCGGGGTTATACAGCGTATTATAGCGTTTGATATCAGCAGAAGCCTGCTGTCGACTGAGCCCAAACCAGCTCATCAAGCGATTGGTGACCAAACGACCTTCCCAGTATGCAAGCAGCTCGATCGCTCGCATTCTTAGAAGAACTTCATGCTTATCTGTCGTCATATACCAATCAGTCAATAAATAGCAGTTTTAAGATTACCCTACAGCAAATATACAGTAAACATTTTTGACGGTATTTAAAGGTAGTATTGCAATCACCAGATAAAAAAATATACTAATATCGTGATGATAGCTGTCAAAGTAAGATCTCTAGCAGATCATGGATCCTGGTGTAGAGCGTAAATTGAGCTAAATTTTAGAATGAGAGCAATATGGGTTTTAGATTTCGTAAAAGTATTAAATTATTCCCGGGTTTTAAAATTAATCTGACCCATAAAGGCATCAGCAGTGCCAGCATTGGCAAACCTGGTGCTTCTCTAAATATTGGGAAAAAAGGTACGCGAACCAGTGTCGGTATTCCAGGTACGGGACTATCTTACTCTAAACACCAGCCTTACTCTAAAAAGACCCGTGTTCCACAACCGACATCGCTAGAACACACGGAATATAATCCTCAGAATTTAGAACAACCGAAGGCAAAGATATGGCCTTGGATTATTTTTGGAATATTGTGTTTTATTGTGGGTGCCGTCATTTTTTAGCAAAAACAACATTGTATTTTGATCAAAAAAAAATGCCCACATGGGTGAGTGGGCAAACTAAGGATATTAAGATCCTTCAGAAACTACAGCGCGATTCTCGCTACTACTCTATCCGTTATTTAAATCAGCGACTGTGGCTTACAGTATATTGATGATCGCACAGCTTAAAAGTAAGTTTTGTTGTAGTTTTAATGAATTGCGGTTTTTTAAAGGAGCTTTTTTATAGCTTCATTATTTTGTGTGTTTTTTTTAATTATTCAGACTATTCTAAATAGTCAGTACGTAATAGTATCACCTGTTGATCTTGGTATTGGCGATGAATGGTTAAATCCATTTTAGCAATTGTTTGTGATGTTAAATCTGACGGCTCACGTACTAATAAGCCTTGTAATGTTGTTAGTAAACTTTTCATTTTGCAATCCCCTATTTGATTTAAATCAATCACATGAATAGTACTATTTTGTAACATCAATATTTCAATACGATGAATCAAAGTGATATTAAAAGGACTGCCCCCTGTATATATAGAAATCAGTCCTTAAAAACGGCTTAATCAACGATCCAACTTTATAGAATCGGATCGTTTAGGCATTATGTTCAGGTTAAAAACAAGAGTATTGATTAACCATGACTTGCAAGGCTGGTTAGGGTAAATTAGCCAGACCAAAGCCATATCTTGCTGATAGATGAGTACAAAAGCTCGTCAAACAAATCCGCTCTAGTCTCCTCTAAGCTGATATCTGATTTTCTTCTATTACAGAGCAGATGAACCAGCAGACCATTTTCTAGCACACCTTGCCCACCTGCGGCTTTGGCAATCCTATGATCCGATTCAGTAGAATCGAGATAGATTAATCCATCACAAATGGGGCAAAAGTTATGATTACCCACTAGAAAATTATGCTTAAGCAAATTTTTGGTTAATGCTGAAAAGGCCTTGGGCTTTGATCGAGAAATTAGATTGTCGATGCCTACACTCCACTTTACTTATTTTCAGACAGCAACCAATCGAGAGCGTTCATTTTTACAATACCATTATAATTGGCTTCAGTCCCTATCGTGTCTAAGGTAAGTAAATACTTAGGATATGAATCAGAAATTTTCTGTAATGGACGTAACTCTCGGCTGAGTGTCTCCTCATTGAGCGTTTCTAATGCCACCTGATAATAAGTTAAATTTTGTAAAGTATCGACAGCAACAAAATCAATTTCATATTCATCAACCCGCCCTACATAGACCGTATAGCCTCGTCTGACAAGCTCAAGATAAATCACATTTTCTAAGATATGACCTTGATCAGCATTAGCATCAGGCAACATAATGCGGCGCAATCCAACATCAACTAAATAGTATTTTTCAGAGGATTGTAATAACTCACGCCCACGTACTTTAAATTGTGCTGCGCTATAAAATAGCAAACTGTCCTGTAAGCCCTGAATATAGCGTTTTACTGTTTCAAATGATATTTTAACCCCACTTGAAACAAAGGTGTTTTTAATTTTATTGATGGAAATGGGTGAGCCTGTCACGCTTGCCAAATATCTTGCGACACGCTCGAGAGAGTTAATATCAGCAGTATTCAAACGGGGAATAACATCTTTAAACATTACACTGGCATAGACTGCTTGCAAGTAATCATAGGTTTCCTGTTGGCTAGTCATGGCAAGCGTATAGGGGAAACTACTGCGCGTGTACATGGCATACAAATCACGATTGGATAATTGTTGGATGATCGGATTATTTTCAATATGCCACTGTTTAAACTCTTGGAATGACAAGGGTAAAACATGTTGCTCGATATAGCGTCCTGTGAGTAGAGTCGCAAGTTCTCCACTCAGAAAGAATGCATTTGAACCTGTAATATATAAATCGATATAATCCCGAACATATAAAGAGTCGACTACTTTTTCAAAATTAGTAACATGTTGTATTTCATCTAAAAAAACATAGTTTTTCTTGGTTTTATCAACTTTGGACAGTACATAATCATGGAGTTTACGGTAATCGGTGAGTTCTTCAAATTCCATAAATTCAAAGTTGATGGCAATGATGTTTTCGGCTTGTACACCCTGTGCTTTTAGGTCTTGTTGAAACATCGCCAACAAAGTGGATTTTCCAGAGCGACGTACACCTGAAAGCACTTTAATGACATCACGGTTTTGCCATGTATTCAGAAATTTTAAGTAGCTATCACGTCGAATATTAATATTTCCCATTATTTACACTTAAACTCTAAAGTTTTAATTAATTCTATCAAAGTTTATATCATACATGTAAATATATTTAATTTTAAAAAAAGTTTAAAGTATAAGTGAAACATTTTAAGTTATTATTTAAGTATGAAAACAGCATATCTAATAAAGGAGCTATGCTATTGTAACGGAGAAAGATACATTCACCTTTATAGGTATTCACACGTCTTAATTGACCATCTCATGGGTACACATCCATAAATAACTGATGATGTATATTTTGTAGGTGCTTTAAATCAAAATTGGCTAGAAAAACAGAGATATTTTCTTACAACCTTATATTTTGTAAGACATTGAATGCTTTCTCTGCCTTATTCAGGTCTTTGGTATTGGAAATACTAAGATTGTTGATCAAGATAACATTTTTATCACAGAATGGATCATCATAAAAAAAGCCCACTGAGGGATCAATGGGCAAAACTAAGGACCTTGGAAGGTCATATAGGAACTACAGCTAGCTTCTACTGATGAGTGTGTACTGAATTTCAATCAGCCACAATAGCTAAATATATTAATGATTATTCACCTGAATAATCATTAATATGCATGAATAAAAAAGTCTATCTGCAGCTGAATAGCGTCACTCTCCGAACAAATCTGCTCTGATCTCTTCCAGACTGAGATCTGATTTCAACCGGTTACAGAGTGGATGAACCAGTTGGCCATTCTCGAGTACCCCCTGTCCACCAACAGCTTTGGCGATACGATGATCCGACTCTGTTGAATCCAGATAAATCAATCCATCGCAAATCGGGCAGAAATTATGATTACCCACCAGAAAATTGTGCTTGATCAGACTCTTGGTCAAGGTTGAAAAGGCCTTGGGTTTTGATCGAGAGGCTGGACTGATCGAATTGACATATTCAACGACATGGCTAACCACGGCAGGATCATATTTCCCCAGAAAACTTTCGACATAAAACTCATTAAAGTTAATATATTTAAAGGATTTGGACATCGTCAGGATAAAAGTGTTGACACATTCCTGATCTTCAAAATTCACCTCGATTTGCAGACTCAAGCAGATAAAGGCTTTATACACAGTTTGCAAGCGGTCATAACCTTTAATACCACTGCCTAACTTGCCCACAGTTTCAGTTGTTGCCACTGGAAAATTGGCAATCAAAAACTCAACGCCACGGCGTACACGGGTAAATTCTTTAAAGGTAATGGTTCGCTGATTGATCTGCATGATGTTGTGATGCATCTCAAAAACAATCCCGAACCACGCCAGAAACGAGGTGATTTGAAAGCGTTTGTCCTTGTAGAAATATAGGAAAGGATGCAGACCCAGACTTGGAATCCCAACAGGTTTAACCGGTGTTGCCATTCTGCACAGGATCGTAAACAGGTGGGACATCATTTTCCACGCGCTCTCCCTGATCCAGCCCCATCATGTTATGAATCTGATCACCTTCGATGATATTCATCAATTCGTTGACCAGCCCGATCTTTTTGCCATGGCTCAGGTCGTTGTTGGGTAACATCGTAGAGAAAAGCAGTTGATAAATCTTCTCTCCCAACTCAATGACCTCATTTAAACGGACATAGCACAGCTCTTCCAGATTGCTTCTATTATCATTGATATAGCAGCAGGCATAGATTGCATAATAGGCATCCGTGCCACGGCTTCTCAAATGATATTCTTCATACTTATCCAGAGGTTTGGTATCTGAGTTAATCGATTAAAAGACACGTCTCACGTTTCAGGAGTGCCAAGTACCTGCCTAAAACTGATTTGGATATCTTCTAGCTTCGCCTTTTGTGCTGCAAATTGAGGATCAGAACAAATTTTTTGAAAATCAGCCAAATCACCGAGTTGAGTGCGGATATAACGAATATCTTCTTTCTGCTCGTCATTGAAATTAGGCGCTTGGCTCACTTGGTCATCGGCAAAATAGCGGTTGATCCAAGCATAAATGCTGGAAATACGGTGTGCACCGTCGATGATGTAGATGTTGTTTTTGATGTCTTTCCAATACAGAACATAATTATTCAAATTAATTCAATAAAAATCAAAAATTTATATTAATGATTTTTATTAAGTGCCTAACTGGTGCCTAAATCACCTTAATGCAGAATCTATTGCATCAATAAGACCTTTTAAAAGTGGTACTTTCCTTCCACCACACAATACAAGAACAATCTTGATTGGTAACCAAATAACCCCGAATAATATTTTCATAGCATGTCTCTTCTATAGTTAAACAATAGTTTAATTTTGTTATCAAATACAATATATTACAAAAAATACTTTACAAGAAGATAGAAATGGGAAAATGTTTATATTGTGATGGATGGAAAGTAGTAGCTGGTCAAGGATGCAGAAATAGCCCAATTGGGACGCATGTGGTTGATGATGGACCTAATAGGTGTATATATTGTGATTTAAATTATGCTAGTTCAAGTGCCAACTGTAATTTGAGCCCGTCCGGCTATCATGTCTTAGGAAGTGAATCAAATGCTCAAGAATCCACCTTTGATGCAACTACTCCAGCTTTAATTTGGATATCTATACTCGCTACTTTTACAGTCTTTGCAATTCCTTTACTTTATTTATTTGATTGGAACATAGATACTTCAATATCTAAATCGGCTTTAGGAATTGCATTTATAATCTCTCTTTTCATAGGGTTTAAATTTGCCCAATATATTCTTAAAGCTCTATTTATAATTGTAGGATTATTAATTATTATCTTAATTCTATATTACGTTGTATTTTAATTTTTTCCATAAGTTATTATTTTTTATCAAGAATTTGGGTAAAAATGAGCATAAAATTATTCAAAAATGTTGTGATTACTTGTCTATTCATATCACCTATTACTCATATTTATGGTGAGACACTTGAAGAATATCAAGCTAGACACCTCAATCAACTTAATGAATTCAGAGCACGCAATCTCGAACAAATGCGACAAAATGATCTAAGAAACAAAGCAATCCAAGAAAAAAATAATGCAGAATATGAACGTCTAAATCGTGCAAATCAGCAAAAGTCAAATACTGCACAAAAACAACAACTTCCAACTCAGCAACAAATAGATAAATTAGAAAATTTGATGAGTTCTGATAACGCTAAAAATGCTGTGAACTATATAGACAATTTAGAATCTGATACTTATACGCAAAATCAAGCAGAAGAGGTAGAAATGAATGGTTTTGATAAAAATTTATACCCACAAAAGGATAATGGATTCGAATATAAATCTGGAAATGGTGGTGGGGTAAATGAACAGGAATTATTTCCACTAAATCTAGGTCGTCAGAACTAAATTTTTAAATTTCTTTTCTCTAGCAAATCACAATGACTTTAATCAAAGTTTTAGCTGTGATTTTATATAAAATTATTTAGGTCTTATCAAAAATATCACATAGGTACTTTATGAAAATTAAATCAATGCTTTTATGTCTTGCCCTCACTTCAACAGGATTAAATGCTGCAACCTGTTTATCTACTGCTGAACAAAAGGTTGTTAATCGTAATTATCAAAACTCTTTGGAAAGCTATGACTATATCAAAATTGATTGTAGTAATCCTAAACTCCAAACCGTTTGTAGTAATCCTATGAATGTTAAAATGTTAAACACCATGATAAGAATGAATGTCTGGAATGAAGAAAATGCATTTAAAACAGAATTTAGTGCATCAGATTTAAGTAAATTACAGAAACGATATGCAGCAAATTACTCACAATCAACATGTCAAAAAATTAAAAAAGATTTCTTCAAAGCGATTAATAGTAATGGTGGTTGGGATTATTAAATGCAACCATGTAACATTGTTAAGTATATGATTTTTAAAAAATTAAAAAGTTACACTACTTAATACAGAAATGTAACAGGTAACATAATGTTACCTGTTACATTTAGCTCATATTATGAGTAAGCGTGTTGGACCCATTTTTGATTTTCTCTAGACAGCACTTTCCCGTATTTCGACCAATGCGAAATCGAAAGTAGATTGAGTTGTATTAGATGAATGCGATGAACGACCCAACGATCAGGAGGTCCTGAGTCCAGGCAAAAGAACCGTCAGAGAAATGGGGGGTTTTAAAATATTAATCTTCATATTTTACTCTCGTTGATTAGCATGAAATTTGCCAACATCTTTTCCACGAGATGGTGGCAAACCAAATAGGGGTGGAAATACCGCTCAACGAAACGGCCAGTCATAGACTGCCCTACCTGGCCTGCCATAGAGAGCAGTGCCATGTAGACACAAAAGAGCCACCCAAAGTGACCCTTTAGTACGTTGAGATGCAGGTTTCCACGCCTGGTTACAGATTTTGCTGTAACGCGGCTATCATATTTCTATATTTTGTTTTGGTCAAACAAAACCAGATTTTTTAATGCTTAAAAAGAGGATTCGCGGATTCCCAGGCCTTTGCTTGGCAAATCAGATTTTGACAAAGCAAAGGCCTGGGCCACTTTTTCCGTCACCTATTAAGCTTAGGCTATTTCCCATAAGGAATCATGTTGCACAGCTTCCAGCAGCAGACAGAATGCAATGGATAATGTGATGTTTTTTTGGCTCTGTTGATCCATAAAAAATACCTGAGTCTCTATTATTAAGCGATAAATGAGCAGCAAGAAGTTTTCCTAGTCAGGTAAATGATATTCATGCACACGTAGCTGTCTTGAACAAATTCACAGAATTTGGCTGCACTTATACCCAAGTTGTCACTTGAATTTAGCTCAATTAGGGTAGCGCTGTCTTTCAAACCTTTGTGTAACAAAGCGTGCGTAAGTCATATTTACTTAGATTCTGATATGATCTCTAATCACCAAATATCGTGCACTCAACCACGTAAGTGCCCATCGCACGGTGCTTAATGAGGCTTGTTGAGACATAATTCTAAAATAATCATATTTATTATGTTTCATCACCATCGGAAAAAATTGATGTTCTGTAAGGATTGAAAGCATAGGTTCATCCTCTGCCGTAAAATGCATCAATACTTTTGTTACATTACTTTCATACAACCATTTTTTTATTAACCAATTATAAGTTTCTGATTGGTTTTGTTCTAAATAATCAAATCGCTCTAAAATCTCTTGTGCAGAATTAAAATCTACAGCACTTAGTAATTCAGGCAAACGTGCTAACTTTCCTTGTGTCGATAATGGATGTCTTCCTATATTTGAACCACGTTTACCTGACGGAATGTTTGCCATCGTAATTAAAGCTCTCTTCCAGGACTCAATATCTAATCGTGGCTGCCCCTGCCCAGAAATAAGATACCGCTCAATATCTTCAAACTTTTGAAATAATTCGTGTTTAATTACTTTTCCAGTCGAATTCCCTCTTTTTTGAGCATAGATTACCCACCTCTGACTTTGTCTTTTTTTGAGTACATATTTTTCGATGGTATCTCTCAACTCATATTTTAGATTACCATTCTGTTGATGAATCGCTTGGAAATGCCTGAATAAATTACTCCGACTCATGACTCGCTTAAAAAATGCAGTATGTAAATTGGGTTGCTGTTGTTGCATGCTATAGGCATAAGTAGCCAGAAATAAGATATGAACATAATGCTTTAATGTTGTCGATTCATGTAAATGTCCAAGCACTCGACTAATCGCCTTAATCCCTTGCCCAACCTGTCCTTCATTGCCTACTAGCGTATTAAATTGCTCATTCGATGGCATCCAATTTTGTAGCCATGGCAGTTCTATCGTGAGCGCTTTAAAATCCACCACTGTTTGCAAACACTTTAAAGTATATGCACTTGCAAACGTATGTCTTAAATGATGTAAGCTGAGATCAACATCTCCAGTGACTTTCTTTAATATTTGAGATATTTGATTGAAAAAAGTCCTATGCTCACTGTTCTCATCAGACATTAATATCGAATATTTTTTATTCTTATAAATATCATCTAATCCCTTTTGAATCGTCTGACTTAATAAATTCATCGGAACAACACGTTCTGATCCAAGTGTTTTTAACTGATGCTCACCATAAGGACGAATTCGGAGCATATCCTCATCAATATCTAAGGGCCGTAAATGAAGTGTCTCTGAACGGCGTACACCCATCGCTGCAGATAAACGAAAATGACGCTGAATCTCTAGACGTAAAGCAGCATCACTCACCCCAGATTCTACAGATTGTAATATTTGAACGATCTGCTGCACTTCATTTTTTGAAAAAACTTTAGCACTTGCTTGATGCGCTGTACGCTTGTGTAACTTTATACGATCATCATTTAACTGAATTAAAAAATCTCTAAAGCGATTCCACGCAGCGAGATGCTTGCGGTGTGGAAAATGCTCTTGCGTCAACTCCATCCATTTTTGAAATACATCTTCATCAATCTGGCTATCTTTTGTTAAATCTTCTGAAAACCCCAATATACCTGCACTGACGATGGCCAAATGTAGATGAATCATATTTCGATTCTGTAGACTTAACTCTTCTGCATCACAGCGTAAAATCAACCATTGCACAAAGCACGTTAATAAATTGACTGAGTAGTGATTCGTTTTATTATTGGCAAGCTGTTCAAGCCAAATGCTTGATCTAGACTCACCTTTTAGTTGCTGAATCATCGCTAAAATATCAGACAAATGTAGTTGCTCATCGCCTATTTCTATTTCACTTTCTGGCTCAGTGCTATCTAAACCTGTGGTTAATTTTTCATATTCGGATAAGCGTAATAATTCATTTATTGAAAGATCTTCAGTCAGGACTTGGCCTGCTATATAACCTGCAATTAACGGAGTGCTATTTAACATCACATTTTGCTGTAAAGCTTTCAACCATTGAGCTAATGATAGAGTTGACTTAATCCCTATTTGTTTTAAATATGTATTAAAACACTTTTGCCAAGCCGTTCTTTGTTGATTTCTTGACTGTGCTAAAATCTCTTTTAATCGGGGCTGTAGATACTGTCGGTCTACTAAAATTAAAGTCGAGACATAAGGACTTAACAGTACTGTACGGCGTATCTTCGTCACAGATCTATCATTATTCACTGTCAGCTCAACGAGCCGACTATTCCCCATAGCGACTATATGTTGATCAGAAGCAATAAACTCCAACATCGCTTGTAAATGGCTCACCCTGCACAGTTGTGAATACATGGAGAGTACAACCAGCAAACGTCCTATTTCAACATCACAATTTTGATGTTCAGATAAATGTTCTAAATCCTTCTGAATAAGATCAAGTAAGTTTTGTTCAATATAACACCATGTACTAAAACTATTTTCAGATGTCAGCCATGTACGATTAGCTTTTTGAGGAAGTTGAACGAATAAAGGAATTTTCGTTTTATCGCGAATATAAGCACAATATGCTTTGATCGCTTGTGGCAAATCAATGTTTGTATTTTTAGCTAAATGGGAAGCTAATACATGTCCAAGCTCGAAAGATACGTTTGGCTCAGGATTTTCCTCAAAAATCAACTGACAATAGGACTCATACTCTGAGTTTTCCAGCCATTCTTTTACATCATTTTCTGAATATTGTATTCTCGGCTTCGTCTCTGCTTGAACTGTTTTAATCTCTTTGGTTACAACAAATGTTGGAATATTCAGGTTTTTAAAAAAATCAAAAACATCAAGACATTCGAAACCTAACTGTTTTTGCAGGTTTTCTTGTACATCAAGCCACTGTTGTTTAAATGTTGATACAGGAAATACTGATAACATATCCCATGGATAACGACCGCGTACCCAGTGCCCAAGTCCAGCATCCTTGAACCGTCCAGGTAACTGATTATTATCAGAGCGAACCAGCTTCCGTGCCCAATTTCTACCTAAACCTTCAATCTGATGAGGATCACAAAGTTGCAACGCATAAGATGATAAATCAACACGTGGTTCAACTTGATCCCCCAGCATTCTCATCAAACCACGTAAAACTTGAATCTGTTTGATAAATGCTGCCGTCAATGGCACATAACGATCGGTTGATTCATCTTGATGATGTTTATCTTGAATCAATGCCCAGCCTTGCTGACTTATCCACTTTGGAAAGGGTTGCTTAATCCCCCGTCCTGCAGTTGCAAGATTCATCCATAATTCTGTATACAACGTTAAGTTATCAAAGAGCGTCTGCCAATCTTTCTGTTCGGCAGCCTGATTTATTCTCTTCTTTATTCGTGTAATTTCATTTTGTATTTCAACAATCTTTATCCCAGTCGGGCTACCCACGCGTTCACTAGAAGAGTGCATATATTCAGGAATATCAATTTTTATCGTTCTTAAACAATCAGCCCATAACTGCTCAAGTTTCCTCTGTTCAAAAGATGCATAATGAATTAAGTTATCATAATTCCGACCGGATGCATTAGTCACTGCTTTAACGACAGCTAAGTCACCTTGGCTATGCTCATATAACAACCGTGGAAGAAGATCTTTAATGCTTTTGAGGCTGATTTCTAACTCTTTCGGCACACTGTTAATAAGTCTTCTAACTTCGCGTTCAACTGCCGGTTGACGGGTTTTAATCGCAAGATTTTTGACTTGATTCACCAAATCATTGAGCTCACTTGGTAAAACCAAATGTAATTTCTTGGTCCATGGCACATGAAATTTAGACTCTTCTGGCTTTGTTTTGAGTGTCGGTGTGCCTGCTAAAACGCTCAATACGTATGCAGATAAAGTATGATCATACTGAATAGCAATATTATTCTGATCAGTATTTTGACTAAAACACGGCGCTGTTAATTCAGTAACCGAACGTCCAGTGAGTAAACTCAATATCAAAGCTAATTTTGCGCGTAAAATTAAGCTGGTATCAGCCTTAGATGGTTGACAGAGCCTAAACACATCTTGAATCGAATTTAATGACAATCGCCATTTGGTCCAAACTAAACCAACATTTGTAGCTTCAACATGCTGAGAGGTAGACTTAGATGCATAAAACCCTCGAATTAAATCGGATTGTTCGGCCAAAAAAAATGTAAACAATGGCTCCAATGGTGTTTCATCTTCTTCAATCTCATCATACTCAAATACTTCAGAGACTAGACCACGATGAATTTCATCTACATCCTCTAAAGGTTGGATAGCAATACTTAATGAGCCGTATCGTTGCAAGATCAGTTTTTGATGCTTTAACCCTATACGGTGTAAAAACTCTCGACGTTTTTTCTTATTTTTTAGTCGATTCTTTTGCCAAATTTGTGATAAAAAGAGCTTTAATGCATAAAAAACTTCATTTAATCGTTTGTCTTCAGAACCAGCGGACATCAAATGAATCAGTTGTTTCGGTCCGTTTTTAGTCAGTAATTTTTCGACTTGTTCTAAAATATCCTCATTACTTGGATCACCCAACAGCCTGATCGCTAAAAAGGCGTTATACACACGAGATCCTTTTTGATCTTTCAGCTTTATGCTTCCATCACCCTTTAAATAATGACTATAAAGCTTTAGAGTATGTACATTTTTTTGAAAGTGAAATATTTGCTCTAAAAACCAAATGATTACAGTATCAAAACGCTCATTATTTCGACTTAGTCCTGCTTGAATCAATAGCAAATCACAAATTCCACTGTCTCCAGTGTATGGACGTAATGGCGTGAGTTTATGTTTGTTTCTATCTGTTGTTTCTGAGAAAAAATGTGAATGTTGATCAGAATCCTGTAATGTACTAATTATCTTTAAAGGGCTTTGTTGCACAAAGATTTGAAATGCAAAGCGCCCCTAATTGAGCCAAATTTAAGGCGTAACTTGGGTAAGTGGTCGACCTAATTCCGTAAATCTGTTAAGGACTGCTACACGTGCATGGATCTCATTCACTTGGCTATCAAAACTCCTTGCACTGAGTTTATCTCCTAATAATTTGATGCAATGCATCTTAGTTTC
>NZ_JBLYZK010000040.1:0-19267 GCF_048551395.1 Acinetobacter sp. TY1 | reverse complement strand
AGGTCAATTTAGCGATAAAAATGCAGGTTCAAATAAGAATGTGAATGTATCAGGTGCTTTAAATGGTACAGATGCAGGCAACTACGCACTTTCAACGAATCTGCAAACCCAAGCCAATATCAGTAAAAAACAAATCACAGGCTCAATTACAGCTCAAGACAAAGTCTACGATGGCACGACCAATGCGATTGTGAATGGTAGTCTGAACGGTGTGATCAGTGGTGATAAGGTTAATATCACAGCACAAGGTCAATTTAGCGATAAAAATGCAGGTTCAAATAAGAATGTGAATGTATCAGGTGCTTTAAATGGTACAGATGCAGGCAACTACGCGCTTTCAACGAATCTACAAACCCAAGCTGATATAGCCAAAGCGAAAGCACATGTGATTGGAAATAATTTAACAGCTACGTACAGTGGTCAGCAACAACAAGTTTCTGGTTTTACTGTCAATGGTTTAGTAGGTGGGGAAACTGCATCTGTATTGACAGGTGTTACTGCTACAGGGGCAAATGGAACAAAAGTCGGGACATATGTCAATGATGTGAGCGGTAGTGATCAAAACTATGATCTAACCTTTAGCGCAGGAATGTTACAAATTACCGAGTCATTGGTAATACCTGAACCTCCAACACCAGAAAAACCGACTGTACCGAACATTCCTGCTACACCTAGCTTTGATTTTCAAGCTTATCAACGGGCAATTCAATTTGCACCTCAAGAACGTCAGTCGAAACAGTCAGATCAAATTGAAATCGAAATTATGGGTGATGGTATCAATATGGACGGTATTCAAACATTAACAGGGAGATTTTAATTATGTTTTATCCAAAGAAAACTTTATTGCTGAGTACGCTTGCCGTCAGTAGTTTTCCTGTAGTTGCAAATACCATTCCAAATATTCCAAATGCGGGTCAGTTGTTACAACAGCAGTCATGGCAACAATATCAGCCGCAAGCAGAGGTAAATATTGAAGAACCTCAGCAGATGCAGATCATGCCTGCTGATTCACAACAACAGATTCAGATTAAACAAGTGGTGATACAAGGTAATCAAAGTATTGCCACAGAAGATTTACACGCATTGGTCCAAGATGTAGAAGGTCAGGTATTGACGCTATCTGATTTGCAACAACTGACTAAAAAATTGACGGACTATCATCAGCAACAGGGTTATTCATATAATCGAGCCTATTTACCTGTACAAAGTTTGGCTGATGGTGTTGTTAAGATCCAAATCTTGGAAGCAAGATATGATCGTATTCAGTTTAATAACCAAACTCGAACTGCAAATCACTTAATTGAAGGGATTTTAGCACCGTTACAATCAGGCGATATTATTGACTCAGCAACGTTGCAACAGCAACTTAAACTTCTGAGTCGTTTAAATGGTATTAAAATTCGTAATGTGATTAGTGCAGGACGTTATCCTGGAACAAGTGACTTAACTATTCATATTCAACCTGAAAAAACTTTAAATGGTTATGTTGGTCTTGATAATTATGGTAATGAATATACGCATGAACTGCGATTGAATGCAGGTGTTGCTGCGAATAACCTGCTCGGTTTGGGGGATCGGCTTAGTTTTGACGGAATGACCTCTGGAAATTTAAATTTTGCTCGTTTGGGTTATGAAGCGACGGTCAATGCTGCTGGAACACGTCTAGGTGCGAGTTATTCTGATCTCGATTATGAATTGGGTAAAGAATACAAAGCATTGGATGCAGTAGGGAATGCTCAGCAAGCGAGTATATGGCTTAGTCAGCCTGTATTGCTGAATAATCAAAGTGAAGTTGTACTTGGGGTTCAATATGACTTTAAACGCCTAGAAGATGATATTGAAGTTGCAGACCTTTATCGAGATCGAGATATTCATGTTGGACGTATTCGTCTAGATGCATCGCAGACCGATAATTTTGCTGGGGGTGGTTTAACTCAGTTTGGTGTTGCCGCAGATTTTGGTCATGTTGAATTTAAAAACGCAGCAACGGGAAAAGATGATTTAGCAACGGCTAATACACAGGGTAACTTTGTCGTAGCATCATTTAATGTGTCTAGATTACAAAATCTTGTAGACTCAGATACGCAGCTTTATGCTGCGTTGCAAGCTCAGTTTAGCCCAGATAATTTAGATAGTGCGCAGCAGTTTAGTGTTGGTGGTTCTGCCAATGTTGCTGGATATGAAAATAGCGTATTAAGTGGTTCAACAGGCTATTATTTATTGGCTGAACTTCGACAAAGTTTATATGCTTCTTCAAATAACCAAGTCATCGGTAAAGTTTATATCGATACAGGAGAGGTAAAGCGCCAAGCGCATAAATGGAAAGGCTTAACTGGAGATAATCAAGAGCGTATCAATAGTGCAGGCTTGGGATTGAATTGGACAAATTCATCACAATGGGGCGCAGCGCTAACCGTTGGTTTCCCAATTGGGTCAAAACCAAAGAGTTTGGAACAGCCGAATGATGTTGAGTCATGGTTTACCATTACTAAGCATTTCTAAAAAATCATTATTTTATACAGTGGCGAAAATACGATATTATTGTATTTTCGCCATTTTTTATTTTGAATTATTTAGAATGATGTTGTTAAAAATTGAGTGTAATGATTCAAGGTGAAAATAAGTTTTAAAAATTAAGTATAAAAAAGTGACTTAATCAATAGGGTTGAAGCCTACAGAGCAAATCACATTATGTTTAACATATAATTTCAAGCATGTAACTTGTTAATATTTTGAGTTTTGAAAAAAAGAAGTCATGATTTTTTTAAAATAACGAATGAAACCAAAATTTGTAATTGTAAAAAATAAGCAATTTGTATAAAAAACGAGTTATTGTCTTATAAATAGAACAATATGTCTTATAGCAAACGCTGACCCAATTTTCAAAAAGTTTTAAAATTCACATAATAGATTAATAAGCACTGTGATTTCTTATGAAAGTTTTACATATCGATTCAAGTATTATGGGTGATGCATCAGTTTCACGCCAACTCACTCAACAAATTATTGCACAAGTACAAGCGAAACAAGCTGATGCTCAAGTTGAGTACTTGGATCTTGCAAAACAAGATATCCCACATTTGACGACTGAAATTTTAATGGGTCAAAATGCTGAACAAACTGCATTGGGTGGTCAAATTTTACAGCAATACCTTGATGCAGATGTGATTGTTGTCGGTGCGCCAATGTATAACTTTGGTTTGCCATCGCCATTAAAAGCATGGATTGATCGTATTAGTGTTGCAGGTAAAACATTTAAATATACAGAAAATGGTCCTGTGGGCTTAGCGGGCGAGAAAAAAGTATATATCGCAAGTAGCCGTGGCGGTGTATATGGTGATGACAGCGCACTTGATTTCCAAGAAGGTTTATTAAAAACTGTATTTGGTTTTACTGGTGTAACTGATGTGACTGTGATTCGTGCTGAAGGCGTGAACATGGGGGCAGAAGCGAAAGATGCTGCATTGGCAAATACTACAGCGCAAATACAAGCAATCTGAATTCAAAATCATCTGTATTTCGCTAGGTTGAAAAATTTATAAAATAAAAGCAACTAAAAAGTTGCTTTTATTTTATAAATTTTTAAGTCAGTTTTATGCATCACTTTTTATGAAGGTTTTAACCAGCAAGCTCTAATTCATTGATGATTAAGTCAACACCTGTTGCAACTTTAATCTGTTGAAGCGTGACATCTGATGCCAGTTCAACGAGTTTAATGCCTTCAGCCGTAATATCCATTACACCCAACTCAGTAATAATACGATTAACCACGGCTTGACCTGTTAGTGGTAAGCTGCAATTTTTGACAATTTTAGGACTACCATCTTTTGCGGTGTGTTCCATTAAGACCACAATTTTTTGTACACCTGCAACCAAGTCCATTGCACCACCCATCCCTTTGACTTTCTTGCCCGGAATCATCCAGTTAGCAAGATCTCCTGTTTCAGAGACTTCCATTGCACCTAAAACAGCAATATTGACATGACCACCACGGATCATGGCAAATGATTCTGAGCTTGAGAAAAATGCAGCACCTGAGCGCGTTGTTGCAGTTTGTTTTCCAGCATTAATTAGATCAGCATCTACTGTTTCTCGCGTAGGAAACTCACCAATGCCTAGTAAACCATTTTCTGACTGTAACCAAACATTGAAGCCTTCAGGAATATAGTTGGCAACTAAAGTTGGTAAACCAATACCTAAGTTAACATAAAAGCCATCTTCAAGTTCGAGCGCAGCGCGTTGCGCCATTTCATTGCGAGTCCAAGCCATGATTTAAGCCTCCGTTGCTTTTAAAGTCAGTTGTTCGATGCGTTTTTCAGGTGTGCTATTGAGTACAATACGATTGACATAAATTCCCGGTAAATGAATATCATCAGGATCAATTTCACCAATTTCGACAATCTGTTCGACTTCTACAATGGTCAATTTTCCTGCCATTGCACAGTCAGGATTGAAGTTGCGCGCTGTTTTACGGAATACTAAATTTCCTGCTTTATCTGCTTTGTACGCTTTAACCAGGGCAATATCGGCATTAAGCGAATGTTCTAAAATATAATTTTTACCATCAAATTCACGGGTTTCTTTGCCTTCGGCAATGAGCGTACCGACACCTGTTTGGGTGTAAAATGCAGGAATGCCAGCACCACCTGAACGTAATTTTTCAGCAAGTGTGCCTTGTGGTGTGAGTTCTACTTCAAGTTCGCCATTTAAGTATTGGCGTTCAAATTCTTTATTTTCACCAACATAAGAGGCAATCATTTTTTTAATTTGTTTGGTTTCAAGCAATTTACCTAAACCAAAACCATCAATTCCAGCATTATTTGAAATGCATGTTAAGCCTTTTACACCTGTTTCTTGCAACGCATCAATCAGTGCTTCGGGAATACCACACACGCCAAAACCACCAACGGCGATGATTTGATTATCGGCAACGATATCTGCCAATGCAACTTGTGCATTTGCGACAACTTTATTCATCCTGATTACCTTGAGTCCTTGTATGGCTTTATTATTAGCAAGGCTGAATCAGTTTTGGAAATTGAATATTTTAAAGGCGTGATTAAAAAAACTCATTAATTTAAAAATGATGCTTGAGCATGATGTCGATAAACTCTGCTGATGCATTAGAAAGTTCTGTATCTTTTTGATAAATAATACCCACAGGTGGTGGGATTTCACCTTCAACCAATTCAATTAAAACATTCTGCTGTTGATCAATAAAATGTTGAAAACGTCGTGGAATGGCGCTGACCCCCATACCAAAAGCGACAAAGTGAGATAGAGAACTAATTTGATGACATTCTACTTTTAAATCTAAAACCATCTGATTTTTATGACAGTTTTCTTCAATAATATGCCGAATAATGGAAGGGTTTTGTAAGGTGATAAAGGGATGAGCGCAAAGTTGCTGCCAAGTGACGCTTTTTTGCTGTGCAAGTACATGATCTTTCGGGACTAAGGCAAGAAAATCTTCTTGAAAAAGTGGTTGAAAAATCAATTGATGATTGACAGGTGGTTCAAAGCAAATACCAATTTCAAATATACCTTGTTGCACATTTTCAATGATTTTTTCATTGGTTACATCATGAATTGAAAAACTAATATTTGGATGATTTTTAGAAAATTCATGCATCACCGCAGGTAAAACTGCATGTGTAGCGAATGGCATAGATGCAATATTTAGCGTACCTCGATGTAATTTAAAGCGTTGTTTGACATCCTTTTCCATATCTTCCCAATTTGCCAATAATTTTCTGGCATAGGGAATTAAGGACTGTCCCTCAAGAGTTAAATCGACACGGCGTGTATTGCGTTTAAAGAGTTTGCCACCCAATTCTTCTTCTAAACTTTTAATACTCAGACTTAAAGCAGATTGGCTTAGACATAATTCTTCGGCAGCATTGGCGTAATTTAATGTGCGTGCAAGGACTAAAAAGGCTTTTAATTGTTTAAGCGTCATGCTTGATCCTTTGTCATCGATTTAGAGTCAATAATTTGAGTCAAAACATTAGATTTAATATCTAAATTAATCGGTGGAGTGATTATGCCATTCATCAACAAAATCAGCGAGTCATTGATATGGTTTTAAGATTAATAGTATATAAATAAAGACAAAATAAAAAACAAAAAAAAATCAAAATTCAGAAAATTAGCTTCATTCAATAATCATGCTTATGGACATAGGCTCTCAAATATTTAACTTCACAATTTTTAAGATATTTTTATGAATTATTTAGCTTTTAATATTCTATTTTCGATTGTGTCTTAATGTTTAAAAAACACTAAAATTGATTAACAATTCGATTCTATATTAAGTATTTTTAACGTGATTAATCGTGTAATACAAAAGTCGATGATGCGACAAAGTATTGTGTCGTAAAAGGATAAGTCTGTGTCGTCAAATGTAAAGTGGGTCTGTTGAGAGTGTTGTAATTTGAGTCAATGAAGTTGAAGCACAATAATCAAAAGATGGATAGGGATATGACATTAACCAAAGCGATTCGTTTCTATGAAACAGGAACTCCTGATGTATTGCGTTACGAAGACGTTGAAGTCGGTGAGCCAAGTGTGGGTGAAGTACGTATTCGCCATGTGGCGGTCGGTTTAAATTATGCCGATACTTATTTTCGAAATGGAACGTATAAAATTCCAATGCCAAATGGCATGGGCGTAGAAGCATCAGGTGTCGTAGAGCAAGTGGGTGAAGGCGTAACCAATGTACAAGTTGGCGACCGTGTGACCTATACAGGATTTATCAATACTTTGGGTGCATATAGTGAAGAAACACTCGTGCCTGCCAATGCTTTAATTAAGTTGCCTGAAGGTATCTCTTGCGAAACTGCAGCAGCTATGACGATGCGTGGTTTGACTTCGGCATATTTGATTCGCCGTATTTATGACTTTAAAGCAGGTGACTCAATCCTTCTACATGCAGCAGCAGGTGGTGTAGGTCTGATTGTTGCTCAATGGGCAAAATTACTCGGTTTAACTGTGATTGGTACAACATCTTCAGAAGAAAAAGCAGCGATTGCTCGTGCGCATGGTTGTGATCATGTCATTAATTATAGCCATGAAAATGTGGCTGAACGTGTACGTGAATTAACGGGTGGTGTTGGTGTGAGCGTTGTATTTGACAGCGTAGGTAAAGATACCTTTATGTCATCTTTAGACTCACTTAAGCGCCGTGGTTTATTGGTATGCGTTGGAACAGCTTCGGGTGCAATTCCCCCATTTGATCCAGTGTTATTGGCAATGAAAGGCTCATTATTTGTGACTCGTCCTGCGCTTGCAGACTACATTGCTGACCCTGTTGAAAAACAAGCTTTAGCCAATGAACTATTTGATCATGTCAGTAGCGGTCGTATCAAAATTGAAATTAATCAGCGCTATAAACTCGAAGATGCAGTACAAGCACATCGTGATTTAGAAGCACGTAAAACCATTGGATCATCTATTTTTGTGATCTAAGTTTTACCGAACTGAATTTTGCTAGAAAGGATTTCTTATGCAAATTAAACAACTTACCTGCAATATAGGCGCAGAATTAAACGGTGTGAACTTGGCAGATGCCATTCATGATGATGCGCTGTTTACTGAAATTCGCAGTCAACTCTTACAGCATCGGGTTTTGTTTCTACGTAATCAAAACTTAACTCGTGCTGAGCATGTCGCTTTTGCTGAGCGTTTTGGTCAGTTAGAAAGTCATCCTGCGTTAGGAAGTCATCCTGAGTATCCGGGCTTAGTACAAATTTATAAAAGCCCAGAGAGCCCAATTGATCGCTATGAAAATGCGTGGCATAGCGATGCAAGCTGGCGCCAAATTCCACCAATGGGTGCTGTATTGCGTTGTGTCGAATGTCCAACGGTGGGTGGCGATACCATGTGGACCAATATGGTGATGGCATATAACAATTTGCCTGAAGATATTAAGGTTAAAATTGCCGATTTACGTGCATATCACAGTATTGAAGCAAGTTTTGGTGCGGCAATGCCAATTGAAAAGCGTTTAGAGCTGAAAGCACGTTTTCCTGATGCAGAGCATCCAGTGGTGCGTACACATCCAGAAACAGGTGAGAAAATTTTGTTCGTGAATTCATTTACGACACATTTTAGTAATTATCACACGAAAGATCGTGTGCGTTTTGGACAAGATGCGAATCCAGGTGCAGCAGATTTATTACGCTATTTAATTACTCAAGCCTCAATTCCTGAATACCAAGTACGTTGGAGCTGGGAGCCGAACAGTATTGCGATTTGGGATAATCGTAGCACACAGCATTATGCGGTGATGGATTATCCTGCTTGCCATCGAAAAATGGAACGTGCAGGCATGATTGGTGATGCAACATATTGATCGCCGATAAAGTAAGAATTGAGTGAATGGAACACTCATTTTAATGGATTAAACGTCTTAGAAAAAAGATTAGGAGCAACTCATGCAATTTTTAGATGATTCTTTACACCCAGAAAATATGGATAAAGTAGTTATTACGGTAGCACCGTATGGTCCAGAGTGGGCGCCTGAAGATTTCCCTGAAGATATTCCTGTCACAATGGAAGAGCAAATTGCGAAGGCCGTTGAATGTTACGAAGCGGGTGCAACCGTTCTACATTTACATGTGCGTGAATTGGACGGTAAAGGTTCAAAGCGTTTATCTAAGTTCAATGAACTGATTGCAGGTGTACGTGCAGAAGTTCCTGACATGATTATTCAGGTTGGTGGTTCTATTTCATTTGCACCTGAAAGCGAAGGTGAAGCGGCTCTATGGTTGAGTGATGATACACGTCATAAATTGGCTGAATTAGACCCTAAACCTGATCAAGTGACGGTTGCTGTAAATACCACGCAAATGAATATTATGGAGCTTTTATATCCTGAATATTTAAAAGGAACATCACTTGAGCATCCTGCAATTCAAGCGGCTTATTCAGAAATGACGGTTCCTGCGGGACCTGAATGGTTGATTGAACATTTGAAGCGTTTAGCAGCAAACGGTATTCAACCACATTTCCAATTGACAGGCATGCATGGTCTGGAAACGCTTGAACGTATGGTGCGTAAAGGTCAGTACATGGGTCCAATGAACTTAACTTGGATTGGTATTGGTGGCGGTTTTGATGGTCCAAACCCATTCAACTTCTTTAACTTCCTGAACCGTGTTCCAGATGGTTGTACATTGACTTCAGAATCATTACTGAAAAATGTCTTACCATTTAACACGATGTCTATGGCAATGGGTATGCATGCACGTGTGGGTAATGAAGATACAATCATTAACCATAAAGGTGAACGTTTCGGTTCGGTTGATCAGATTAAGCAAACAGTACGCATTGCGCATGAGTTAGGTCGTGATATTGCGAGTGGTCAAGAAGCACGTGAAATTTATCGTATTGGTGTGCAGTACGATAGTATTGAAGAAACCTTATTGGCAAATGGCATGGCTCCGAATCGTGTTGCAGGTCAAAAAGGCGTACCACAACGTAAATGATCTAAAACCTGAGTCACAAGGATATAGGGCTTGGGTTGCAATAAATAAGCGGGGATAAGTGTTTTGGCTAAAACGATCCTCGCTTTTTAGGCTCTAAAATAAACATTATAAAAAATACATGGAGGTTGTATGAATGCACATCAAGCATTAGATGCACAGACGGATACATCAATGGGTATTCCTCGTCGTTATGCATGGATTGTTTTTGCACTCACATTTGGTTTACTAATTTCAGACTATATGTCTCGTCAGGTTTTAAATGCAGTCTTTCCACTACTAAAGAGTGAATGGATGTTGACGGACAGTCAACTCGGTTGGCTCAGTGGCATTGTGGCACTTATGGTCGGGTTACTGACTTTACCTTTGTCCTTTCTTGCCGATCGTTTTGGTCGAGTGAAAAGTCTAACCATCATGGCGGTGCTTTGGAGTCTAGCAACTTTAGGTTGTGCACTTGCAGAAAATTACGGGCAAATGTTTACGGCTCGTTTCTTGGTCGGTGTCGGTGAGGCAGCTTATGGCAGTGTAGGTATTGCTGTTGTTATGGCAATTTTTCCGAAAGAAATGCGTGCAACTTTAGCCAGTGCCTTTATGGCAGGTGGGATGTGCGGTTCTTTCTTTGGTATGGCACTGGGTGGTGTACTTGCGGAACATTTTGGTTGGCGTTGGGCATTTGGTGGTATGGCTGCATTTGGCTTAATGCTCGCATTGTTATACCCAATAGTGGTGAAAGAGAAGAAAATTAATCCATCGGGTCAGGCATATACCAAAGAGCAACAACCGATTAAAGTGAAGAACGCACTAAAAACACTGTATTCATCTCATACCGTTGTTGCAACTTATATTGGGAGTGGCTTACAGCTCTTTGTTGCTGGTGCGATTATGGTTTGGATGCCAAGTTATCTGAACCGTTACTATGCAATGCCGACAGATAAAGCGGGTGTTGTCGCAGCGATTATTGTGCTTGGTGGCGCTATAGGTACAGTGATTTGTGGCATGTTATCCGACCGTTTAGGGCGTGAACGTGCCGACCGTAAAACAAGTTTGGCGATTGCTTTTTGTTTAGGAAGTTGTTTACTACTTTCTGCTGCTTTTGCTATTCCAACAGGTACAGCGCAAATCGCTTTGCTGTGTTTAGGTATCTTTATTGTGATTGGAACCAACGGACCATCTATGGCAATGGTCGCAAATTTAACTCATCACTCAGTGCACAGTTCTGCTTTTGCGACATTAACGATTGCCAATAATTTATTGGGCATTGCACTTGGACCATTAGTGATTGGTAAAATTTCAGATCATGTTGGTTTACATGATGCATTTCAGCTTATGCCATTTATGAGTATTTTATCTGCTGCGGTTTTTTTCTATGCAAAACGTCATTATCACAGCGATATTATTCGTTTAACTGAGCAAGGGTTATTGCCACCAAGTGCGCCACAGCAAAACAAATTGGATTCATAAAAAGATGTCACGTCATTTAACAGTAGATATATTTTTTGATTTTATCTGTCCTTGGTGCTTAATTGGTAAGCGCCAATTGCAGGTTGCATTGCTTAAACTGAAGGAAAATAATCCTGATGTTGAAGTTATTCTCAGTTGGCATGGCGTTCAGTTATTGCCTCATATAGCTGCTGAAGGTGTACCATTTGATGCATTTTATCAGCAACGTTTGGGCAGTCCTGAAGCGGTACGAATGCGTCAATCACAAGTTCGCCAAGCGGCAAATGCTGTAGATGTAGACATTGATTTTTCTAATATTAAATTGATGCCCAATACTGCTAAAGCCCATCAGCTTTTAGCAATGGCAATTCAATTCGGTACAGCTACACAAATTGATCAATTGCTTGAACGTTTATTTTCAGCCTATTTTCATTTATCCGAAGATTTAGGGAATAGTGAAAATTTACTGAAGATTGCTCAGTCTTGTGGCTTTGACACAGATGTCATCAACAATACATTGGGACAACTCAATCAACCCTTTAATTCTGCAAATACAGGATCCAATGGCGTTCCCTATTTTATTTTTAATCAACGTTTAGCGGTTGCAGGAGCGCATCCCGCAGAAACATTGTACAACGCAATGCTTGAGGCACTCGTAACACAAGGATAAGTGACATGACAGCTCGATTTCAGGTTCCTCAGGAAAAAATACCGACATCTGGTGCAAGAGCATTTTTGAAAGTTGATGAAAAATTTCTCGTACTTTTTAATATAAATGAACAGTTTTATGCCATTGATGACAGTTGTCCACATCAGGGTGCATCATTATTTAATGGAAAGCTTGAAGGTAAAGCCCTTCAATGCTGTGCACATGGTTTAAAGTTTGATTTAGAAAGCGGCTATATGTTGAATTCGACGCATCTGAAAATGACATCTTATCTGGTTGAAGTGATTGAATCAGATGTTTTTATTGTGATGGACTCGGGAGCGTAAAATGACAAATACGATGAATTTGAGTCAGCGTACTCGTGAATTAATGCCGGGTTTCATTGTGAGTGCTGTCGTGGCTGCTGCCGCATGCTTTCTTTCGGAACATTATGGTGCCCCCGTGATGTTATTTGCTCTATTACTAGGTATGGGTTTGAACTTTCTTGCCGATGACACCAAGTGTAAGGCAGGGATTGAATTTACAGCCCGTACGGTTTTACGTGTTGGAATAGCTTTACTTGGTATGCGAATTACCTTGAGCCAAATTACTGCTTTAGGATGGCAGCCGATTGCATTGGTTTTAACTTTAGTGGCTGTGACCATTACTGTATCAATTGTTGTGGCAAAAATGCTTGGTTTTGAACGTTCGTTTGGTATGTTAACGGGTGGTGCAACAGCAATTTGTGGTGCATCTGCTGCTTTAGCCTTATCTGCTGCTTTGCCTAATCATCCACAAAAAGAAAAAGCGACTTTATTTACCGTCATTGGCGTGTCTGCATTATCCACTTTAGCGATGATTGTTTATCCGATGATTGCAAATTGGTTAGAGTTTTCCCCACAACTCGCAGGTGTGTTTCTAGGTGCAACCATTCATGATGTTGCACAGGTCGTGGGTGCAGGTTATAGCATGTCGACTGAAACAGGTGATACTGCAACAGTTGTTAAACTCATGCGCGTAGCCATGTTACTTCCTGTGATTATTTGCGCTGCGATGTTTACACGTATGCAAGGTGCAGAAACAGGCGGAGAGCGACCACCATTATTGCCATGGTTTGCTGTTGGTTTTCTAATTTTGGCATGTATTAACAGTACAGGTTGGGTACCGACAATTGTTCAAGGTGGTGTAAATGAAATGTCACGTTGGGCACTTATTATTGCAATTAGTGCATTAGGTATGAAAACACGAATCAAAGAATTAGCTTCAGTTGGTATTAAGCCTATTTTATTCATGGTGAGTGAAACAATCTTCCTTGTAGTTTTGGTTGTACTGTTAATGCGTTGGTGGTTTTAATTGACATTATATTTGTTAAAGAAAAATAAGTATTAGTATGTTTCCCCCTCCAAATTGTTCGTTTCTACATTTGGAGTTTTTTATTTTAATAATAATGAGTTAGTTAGAAATGAGCGATGTAAAAAAAGACTTGGATTGTTAAAACTCAAGTCTTTTAAAATTACCTATATATTTAGACGATTAATTTAATAATGCTTTATTTTTATTACGCCAATTGATTGGTGCGACACCAAATTGGCTGATAAACCAACGGGTAAAGGAACTCGGTGTTGAGTAGCCTAAAATGTCCGAAACTTGACCCAATGAATAATTCAAATTTTGTAAATAACGAAATACTAAATTGCGTCTAACATCATTGATTAAATGGCTAAAACTGGTTTTATAAACTTCTAAACGACGTTGTAACGTACGAACATTCATGCCATGTGTTTGTGCAATTTGATCGATAGTTGCGCGACCCATAGGCAACAATAAATAGATACTTTTACGAATATCAAAAATCATTGAAGACTCCCTATCATCTGGCAAAATATCGAGGAAGCGTTGAGCGTGTTCTGCCATAGCGGTATTGGCTTGAGGGTTGGTTGTATCAAGTTCAGCAGCGGTACAGACAATACCATTGAACTCACTGCCAAATTCAAGTGAACAACCAAAAATGCGTTTATGTACAGATAAATCTTTTGGTGCGTTATGGGTAAAGTGAATACTTAGCGGACGCCATTTATTGGGTAAAAGGGCAGCACAGAAGCGATGCATAATGCCCAAAGCTAATTCAGTCGATTGACGGCTATATTGAGATTCTGCAGAAACCACTTCTTCACGAATAATGACTGTGTTGCCGACTTCTTCAATATAGATTGCGAGAGAATTATTGATAATATTACGATAACGAACAATGGTTTGAATTGCATCACGCAAGGTATGTTGATAGCTGAGCAATAGGCTAATTTCACCAAAATCGGAAATTTGTCGCTGTTCTGCCATATGTAAACCAAACGATTCACAACCGCTCATTTGTGCAGATTGTTCGAGCAGAGCAATGGCTTTATCAACAGGAATACGTTGCTTTGAATCATGCAATTGGCTTTGACATAGTCCAACATCAGATAATAGTAGATAAGGATTGATGTTGAATTGCTGCGTGACGTCTAAATAATTTTTTAGAACGGCAGTATGTGCAAGAGGAACCATCTTGTTATCTCCTTGTTTTTAAAATTAACCAATCCTTGATTAATTCATTTATAAATGATGCGATCGTTTAGATAGAACTATTTTGTGATCGACTCAGCTTAAATCTTGAAGTCATAATATACACATATTTTAATCTAAAAATCCTACTTTTGATTATTAGAATTTCCTGAGTTAGTTATTCAATAGTTTTATATACATTGTCATTAAAAGATAAGTCAATGTCGCCTAAAGTGTATTTTAAAAAAAGTTGAAACCGTATTGTTGATGTGAAATGGAATTCAGTTTTGCTCCTTATAGGAGCATTTTCTCAGGGTGTAGAGATGGAAAAAATTTTCACACAAGCAACCGTTTTGATTATTCCTGGTTTAAGAGATCATGTTGCAGAACATTGGCAAACTTTACTTGAAGCCCGACTTGAAAAAGTACGTTCAGTGCCACCTTTACAGATTGATAAACTCAATTGTGCGAAGCGTGTTGAAGCGATTCAAGCGGTGCTTGATCAAATTACAGGTCCTGTGATTTTGGTTGCACATAGTGCAGGTGTGCTCATGACTGTTCATTGGGCTGCTAAACATCAGCATAATATTCAAGGTGCATTGTTGGTGACACCACCTGATTTAAATCAGAGTTGGCCTGCAAATTACCCAAGCCCTGACACTTTACGTCAAGAAGGTTGGGATCCAGTTCCTATGCAAGTTTTACCATTTCCAAGCATTGTGGTGGGAAGTAGTAATGATTACTTAGCAAGTGCAGATGCTGTTGAAGATATGGCAAAAGCATGGGGTTCTGAGTGGGTGAATTTGGGTGAAGTTGGACATTTAAACCCAGCCGCAGGTTATGGACCTTGGCCACAAGCTGAAGCATTCATTCGTCAACTCGATAAAATTTAAAGAGATATTTACGTGTAAGGCCTTGGGCTGAAGTTAATCGTCATGGGTTACTTCAGCCATTTTTTAAGATCGTAGAAATATAAAACCAAGTCATCATTAGAAATAACCAATTGGGTGACTTAAATGTGAAATAGGGCATTTGAAACAGCCGATTTAAATTTTAAGCCAAAGGATGGCTTTTAAGATCAAACACATATAGCGCATAGATATGCACATTTGTCGTTGTAAATGATCTTTAGTTGTAAATAGTTTCTGGTTGTTTTTGTTCATGGTTTTTTAGTTTTATCTCATGGTTCGCATTATGCAAGCCGGTCGAAAAACATCATATCTATATGGAGATGATATGGTTACTCAGCGTTTATTTTTACAAAAAAAGTATCCTTCTATTTTAGCAATGCGACACCTCAGCATCTGCATCGGTTTGGTTTTTACTGCATCAAATGCTTCAGCCTTTAGTTATGATATTAATAAAGATTGGAAACTTGAAACCAATACAAATTTAAGTATCGGGCAAAGCTTTAGTACCCAAGACCCCGATGGTGCTTTGTTATATAAGCCAGATGCAGTGAGCATTGGTAAAGAAGGCTCAAGCGTTGATATTAATGGAGATAATGGTCGAGCTAACTTTGAAAAAGGTGATGCGATTTCGCAAATCGTCAAAGGTTTAACAGAATTTAAGTTGAATGGAAAACAACAAGGTGCGGTACTCAGCGCAAAATATTGGTATGACCATGCCTATGAAACAGGCAAAGGCGATTTCACCACATTTGATGATTCAGCTTGGCCAAGATTGGTTAAATTTAAAGGGATTGATTTATGGGATGCATATATTTGGAAAAATTTTCAATTTGAAAACTCAAAGAGCTTAGATTTAAAACTGGGCAAACACGCTTTAAATTGGGGGAAGTCCCAATTTTTCCAAAATGGTCTAAACTCGGTGAGTGCATTTGATTATGCTGCAATGAACCGTCCAGGTGGCGATGTTAAAGAACGTATTATTCCAGTGGAAATGTTCTCATTTGTTGCAGGCTTAACCGATAAAACCAAAGTTGAAGGTTTCTATCAATTTAAATTTAGACCTTCAGTGGTGGATGGTTGCGGTACATTTTTTGAAGTTTCTGATGTCTTTGCTGAAAATTGTGGACCATTGATGATTGGTGGACCAGGCTTTACAACGGATCAAGCCACAAATGGACCACTTGATTTTACGGTTGCTCGTTTACCAAGTGAATATGCCAAAAATAGTGGTCAATATGGTCTTGCTATCAAACAAACTATTCCAAGTTTAAACAATGCGGAGCTTGGTGTGTATTATGCAAATTATCATAGTCGTATTATGCACTTTGATGGTATCACGGTAACACAGCCAGGTGCTGCCAATTATCATACCGCTCGAATTCTTTCTGTTTATCCAGAAGATATTGAAATGTATGGTCTGAGTTTGACAGGTAAAGTCGGCAAGACCGCAATTTTCAGTGAATTAAATTATAAACCCGATATGCCACTTCACTTTAATAGTACGGATATGGTGTATGCACAGGCTTTATTTAATGACACACCACTGACTGCGGCGGGCGAAACTTTAGAACTCGGTGAGCGCATAAATGGCTTTGCACGTGTACCTGTTACGCAGTTTACTTTAGGTGCGGCAAATACGATTCCAAATATACTTGGGGCGAGTGCATTATCTCTAGTGGGCGAGTTGGGTGTAAATCATATCGGTGATACAGATCAGTATCATTTTGGGCGCAGTGGTGCCTTTGGTCGTAGTGGGTTGTCGACAGGGGCTTATGATCCTGCAAAATTAGATACCTACTGTATTGCACCAAAAACAGGTCAATTGTCTGATGGTGAAATTCATGAGCTCAATGAGAAATATTGTAATGATAAAGGATTTTTTGAAGAGTGGTCGTTTGGTTATCGTGTGCGTGGTGCATTGAGTTATAACGATTTACTGCCACAAACGACAGTTACACCAAGTTTAATGTTCCGTCACGATGTGAGTGGCTATGGTCCTAATTTCCAAGAAGGACAAATGGCAGTGAGTGCAGGTGTGTCTGCAACGTATCAAAAGAAATATATCACAGAGCTTTCATATACCAATTTCTTTGGCTCAAATGAATTTAGTGTTTTAGATGACCGTGATTTTGCATCATTGGTGTTTAAAATGAATTTCTAGGATTTTGATATTTATTTTTAAAAACCGAGATCTTTAACATACTCTCGGTTTTTATTGATTAGGGCACTATGAAATTTGTTTATTGTGGTCAAATGATAAAGATTTGACGTTAAATGATAAGTGAGTATGTGAACATTACGCTAATTTAACAGCCAATTCGGGATGAAATGATGCACAGAAATTTAAAAATAAGTGCATACGGCTAGAAAAGGATGTAGTAATGAATGGAAATATGATGTCTCAACCGCTTTTAATCAGTAGCTTGATTGAGCATGCACAAAACTACCATGCAGATACTGCCATTATTTCAAAAAATACTGATGGTTCAATGACGCAGAGCGATTGGGGCGAAATCGCCAATAATTCAAAACGCTTTGCCAATGCACTTAAAACCTTTAATTTATCTGCAAGTGATCGTGTCGCAACCATCGCTTGGAATAATCATCGTCACTTAGAAAGTTGGTATGGCATTTCGGGCAGTGGTTATATTTGTCACACCATTAATCCGCGTCTTTTTCCTGAGCAGCTAACCTTTATTATTAATGATGCCGATGACAAAGTTCTGATTTTTGATAAAACCTTTTTAAATTTAGTTCTTTCAATACAAGCGACATTATCATCAGTAGAGCATTATATTTGTCTTGATGCTTATGATGAAGCAATCAAAACAGCACTTCCTGAAGTACAGTTTTATGATGATTTAATTGCAACGCAATCGAATCATTTTGATTGGCCAATGTTTGACGAAACTAGAGCCAGTTCATTGTGCTATACCTCAGGTACGACAGGTAATCCAAAAGGGGTTTTATATAGTCATCGTTCAACGGTATTACACAGCTATGCAGTGAGTTTGCCCGATTCATTTAAATTGTCGGCAACTGATCGAATTTTACCTGTTGTTCCGATGTTCCATGTCAGTGCATGGGGAACGCCATATGCGGCTGCAATGGTTGGATGCAGCTTAGTGCTTCCAGGACCAATGTTGGATGGTGCAAGTTTGGTTCAATTGATTGATGATTATCAAGTGACGACAGCACTCGGTGTACCGACCATTTGGCAAGGTTTACTCAATGCTGCACAGCAGTCAGGCACACAACTTAAAAGCTTAAAACGTAATGTTGTAGGCGGTGCATCATGCCCACCATCAATGATTCAAACCTTCAAAGCTGTATATGACTGTGAAACCATTCATGCATGGGGAATGACTGAAACAAGTCCATTAGGCTCAGTCAATCAAATGAAAGCCAAGCATTTAACATTGTCAGAAGAAGAACAATTTAAAAGCCGTTTCTCACAAGGTCGTCCACCTTTTGGCGTAAAGCTGCGTATTACTGATGCTGAAAATAGCACCAATGAAATACAACGTAATGGCAAAACAGCAGGCAATTTACAAATTCAAGGACATTGGATTGTCGATACCTATTTTGGTAAAGATCAATCAGCTTTGACCTCAGATGGTTGGTTTGATACGGGTGATATTGCAACCTTAGATCAAGATGGTTATTTGAATATTAGTGACCGTTCAAAAGATTTAATTAAGTCAGGCGGTGAGTGGATTTCATCTGTAGAGCTTGAAAATATTGCTATTGCACACCCTGAAATTGATATTGTCGCAGTGATTGCAGCACCCCATCCAAAGTGGGATGAACGTCCAATCTTGATTGCTAAAAAATCGCTAGAAAGTCAATTAACAGAAAAAGATGTACTCGATTTTTACATCAATAAAATAGCGAAATGGCAGATTCCAGATAAAGTTATTTTTGTTACTGCAATGCCTTTAGGTGGTACAGGTAAAATCTTGAAAAAAGATTTACGTGATCAATATAACGCCGTGTTGCTTGAAGCTTAAGACTCAGAAAATATAGCAAAAAGATTCAACAGATTGAAATGATTTAATCAGATTGAGCCTGTGTGATCGAATTTGAGGCAGGCTTGATCTCAAACTCAAGACGTTATGAAGCTCTTTTAAACTTCTAGACGTCATTGCAATGGAAATAATGATGAACGAACAAACATCTGCAGGCTTAAGATTTAGACAAGCACTGGAAGTAGAAAAACCATTACAAATCATTGGAACGGTCAA
>NZ_JBLYZK010000039.1:0-19746 GCF_048551395.1 Acinetobacter sp. TY1 | reverse complement strand
TGTGTGTAGGCTTCTTCATTTGAAAATTATATCGCTGAAAAAGCCTTTACAGATAGGTTTGTGCAACAAAGCCTCTTTAAAGTATTAAGCTCATTACGAAATATTGGTAATTCATGATCACCAATCAATGTGAAAATTCGCTGACAAATGACAACAATACCAGCTAAGCTATAATGTGCACGCAACAAAAATAATGCTTGGATAAGTTCTTGTTCTTCTATATTTTCATGCTGCTTCATCCATTCTATGAGCTGCTTAAAATAAATATTCATAAACTGCTCCTAATACGATAGATCCATGCTTTCTTAAAGTCTGTTAAAGCTAAAGCAATTTCTGCCGTTGGTGCCACACAAACAATTTGCTGCTGATGTTTTTGATACAGCCCCTCCAGTCGAGGTAAAAATACAAAAAAGTCAGCTAAATGAAAATATGGTTGCACAGACTTGCAAAGCTCTTTTACTTTAATTTTTTCTAATGGCAAAAGCTTCTGGGCGATATAACCTGCTAAAATATTTTCGATTAAAAAAGTACCACTAACCACCGGTGGTGCCCAATCTACCAATTTTTGAACAAAGGAAATCGGTAGTTTTTTTAAAAAATGCTGTGTATGAAAAAATAAAGGCATTTCTTCTAGATCTAAATGCTTTAGTCGAAGTTCTTTTGCAACAACCATCTTATCCTGCACTTTATCCACTTTACCCCAGTGTCTTCTTTTCACACTGTCCTTTAGAGTTTTTACATCACATAAATCCCTAGCGACAGCACGCAGTAACTTACGATATGTCGCGAGCAGTAGTAGTGCTTGATTTTTAATTTCTTCTGAAAACCTACTCTTTTCCCCATTAAGTAACATCATTTTCAAAACTAAAACAGGGCATGGTTTTTTAAACCTGCCTTCAGATATTGTTAATGCATCAATTATGCAATGGTGCAATGGTGTCATCATTTTTTCTGCACAGTTGAGTTATTTTTAGCGTTAAAATAATAGACTAACATAGTCCCAAAATAAATAGAATTAAATCAAACAAATTTAAGATTTAATAAGAAAATATTTGATTTATATAATTTATTTACTAACTTTATTTTTATATCAATTAGTTTTGGCAATGAGATGATCCGACTCTGTTGAATCCAGATAAATCAATCCATCGCAAAGCGGGCAGAAATTATGATTACCCACCAGAAAATTGTGCTTGATCAAACTCTTGGTCAAGGTTGAAAAGGCTTTGGGTTTTGATCGAGATGCAGGACTGATCGAATCGACGTATTCAACAATATGGTTGACCACAGCAGGATCATATTTCCTCAGAAAGCTTCCGACATAAAACTCGTTAAAGTTAATGTACTTAAAGGCTTTAGACATCGACAAGATAGTAGGAAATAGCTTTAGCTGTGCAAATGTAGAGCCTGTAAATTGTTTTGACTCTTGATTAATCCTAAAAATATCTATGCTTTGATCAATAATTTAGCTGTTAATCACTAGGTTCCAGTTCACTTATTTTCAGACAGTAACCAATCGAGAGCATTCATTTTTACAATACCATTATAATTGGCTTCAGTACCTATAGTATCTAAGGTCAATAAATACTTGGGATACGAGTCAGAAACTTTCTGCAATGGGCGTAACTCTCGGGCTAATGTTTCTTCATTCAGTGTTTCTAACGCGACTTGGTAATAAGTTAAATTCTGTAACGTATCAACAGCAACAAAATCAATTTCATATTCATCAAGTCGCCCAACATAAACAGTATAGCCTCGTCTGACGAGCTCAAGATAAATCACATTTTCTAAAATATGGCCTTGATCAGCATTTGCATCAGGCAACATAATTCGGCGCAAGCCAACATCAACTAGATAGTATTTTTCAGAGGTTTGTAATAGCTCTCGCCCACGTACTTTAAATTGTGCTGCACTATAAAATAGTAAACTATCCTGTAAACCCTGAATATATCGTTTTACTGTTTCAAATGAGATCTTAACTCCACTTGAAACAAAGGTATTTTTAATTTTATTAATAGAAATAGGTGAGCCCGTAACACTTGCCAAATACTTTGCAACACGCTCCAAAGCGTTAATATCTGCAGTATTCAAGCGAGGAATAACATCCTTAAACATGACACTCGCATAGACTGCTTGTAAGTAATCATAGGTTTCCTGCTGATTAGTCATTGCAAGTGTATAAGGGAAACTACTGCGAGTGTACATCGCATACAAATCACGATTGGATAATTGTTGGATGGTTGGATTATTTTCAGTATGCCATTGTTTAAACTCTTGGAATGACAGAGGTAAAACATGCTGCTCGATATAACGCCCTGTAAGTAACGTCGCTAATTCCCCACTCAAAAAGAATGCATTTGAACCTGTAATATATAGATCGATATAGTCACGAATATATAAAGAGTCGACTACTTTTTCAAAATTTTGAACATGCTGTATTTCATCTAAAAAAACATAGTTTTTTTTGTTTTTATCGACTTTCGAAAGTACATAATCGTGTAATTTACGATAATAGGTGAGTTCTTCAAATTCCATATATTCGAAATTAATAGCAATGATATTTTCATCTTGTACACCTTGCTCTTTTAGATCTTGTTGGAACATCACTAGTAAAGTAGATTTTCCAGAACGACGTACACCCGATAGTACTTTAATGAGATCACGGTTTTTCCATGTATTCAGAAATTTCAGGTAGCTCTCACGTCGAATATTATTCTTTATCATTGTTTACACTTAGACTCTAAACTTTTTATATATTCTATCAAAATTTAGATCACATAAGAAATATTCTTTTTTTTTAAGAAAAGTTTAAATTCTAATTGAAATATTTAAATTCCTATTATCGCAGGTGTTAGAGGTGCTATAGACAATAGATTTTCACTGGAATATTTTTTTCAAACACGATATAGAATATTACGTCTCTGTAGATACTAAGCTGTTTTTTAAAAAATCAGAGATGGTCACATCTAAAACTATCAGCCAATCACACAGTCCAGCACCATCCATCTTCCAACACAGCAAGAATCTTGTGAAACGAAAGACCAGCTGCAAATCGAACTGGAACGTGTAGAAAACAGTATTGTTCAACTCAATCACGAAATCAGTATTTACCAACGCTATGCCGATCAATTCCCACGGCTGTCGAACGCTCTTCATTCCTGCATGAATCACAGCCAAAATAATTTAGAACTACTCGAATGTGAAACGTAAGAGTCTATATGTACATATGGTTCATTTGTGGCAAACGAGAACCTCAACTAAAACGATCTCGTGTCCTTTAGAATGTTTGCGTAGCAGTCATGCTTATAGTGTGACTTTTGATAATGGTAAGGAGTTTTCAGAGCATAGTAGGATAACAGATGCATGCATAGACACTTACTTTGCGGATCCATAAAAGTCTAATCAACGCGCTAAAAATGAAAATACGAATGAATATTTACCAAAATCCTTATCGTTTGATGATGTATCAAAAGAGCGAATAGAATAGATAGAGTTTGGTCTAAATAATCGTCCTAGAAAGATACTATGTTGGTATACACTCAGTGAAGTGATTGCTGGTTTTTATAGTGTTGCACTTGTTGCTTCAATTCGTCTTATTTAAAATTTTATTAAAAAAATTAAATTAAAGGTTTATAAGTATTTATATATGTTTATATATGTTTAATAAAGTTTATGAGGATATTTTTATATTTAAATTCAAGTGGTTATTCATTAATAACCATACGTTTTGTCCGTTCAACCATACGTTTTGTCCGTTCAACCATACGTTTTGTCCGTTCAACCATACGTTTTGTCCGATAACCATACGTTTTGTCTCAATTTATCCACAAAATTATCAATAGTAAAAATTCTCTTAAAGTGAATATACAAATATTCATTGCAGTTAGCACAATAAAAACTATAACCATGAATTTTTTCTATTCCAAATAAATGATGATGTTTTAAGCACTATCAATACGTTTTGTCCGATGTACATGCTTTTTTATTGAAGATTGGTTTTTCTTTCTATTGATATATTGGATTATTTTACTTATTTTTTTTATTGTAATGACATTAAAAGCATTTAATAGCAATGCTTTTGAGCTTATTTGAATTTTATTTTTGATATAACCATACGTTTTGTCCTGTTCTCATTATTTATTAGATTATATGAAATGACCATACGTTTTGTCCGTTGTTGATAATTTTATTAAATATCTGTGAATAACCATACGTTTTGTCCGTAAGCTAAAAGATATATTTTTATTGATCTGTTTGCTTTCATTGTTGATTTCAATACAAAATGTTATTAATGTATGGTTATAAAATTGTAACCACGGAGTTTGGTTTGAAAAGTACAGAATTAATAAAGCCTTCTTCTCGTCGTGTTCAATACACTGATTTAGTGGCTACACGTAATGATATGACCACTGCAAATTACAGTTATGAAGCTAATGAAGAAAAGCTAGTGTACTGTGCTATGGTTGCTGTGCGCAAAAATGAACTAAATAAAAATATGCGCTTTGATCCAGATGAGTTAATTACGATTAGTGCAGCTAATTTTGGTGAATTGATTTCAGAAAAAGATTTAGATAAAGATGTTGTCACAGCAAGTGAGCTATATGAAATTCATCGGTATGGTGAAAAGGCCTTGCAGCGTGTTTATGATAGTTATAAGCCTAAGGTAATGTTGATCAAGAAAAAAGATGATCCTACACCAATTAAGGTACCAATGATTATTTATTGTCATTATAGTAAAGAAACTAAATGCATGCAGATTCGTTTTGCTAGAGAATTTTATAATTACTTCTATAACTTAATTAATCCGACAGGTATGACGCATTCATTTAGTACACACCAAATTCGCTATGTTATGCGGATGCGTTCTAATTATGCCATGCGGATTTATAGGATTCTCAATTCTGAATTATGGAAAGCTGAGTCATTAGGTATTCAGCAAATTCATGATATAAGTTTGGAAAGATTGCGTTTTGCTTTAGATATTGAAGATAAATATAAACTAATCGATAACTTAAAAAGCCGTGTTTTGAATGTTGCTAAAACACAAATTAATAAGTTAAGTAATCTTGAAATTGATTATGAAACGATTAAAAATGGAAAATTTGTTGTAGGTATACGTTTTACTTACAAAATGAAGGAAGAGCATAGAAATCTAATTTTTCAACGTATTATTGATCGATTAAAAGAAAAACATCTTAAAAATGCAATTCCATATAGTGATGATGGATCACACTTTAAAGATAAAGAACGCGTTAAATATATTAAACCAGTCACTAAGTTGAGCTCTAAGCAAATCACAGTTTTAGTGAATTGTGATGTTTTCTTAAACGATTATGGTTGTTTTTTAGGTGATTTGGATACGATTACAGCTAAAAAAACGATGCGTAGCTTATTAACAAATAAGTTAGATATATTGAATGATCATAAACTTATTGATCTGGATTACTATTTTTGGATACAAGCAAAACGCAATATGAATATCTTTAAAAAAGATGCGTCTGAAGATAATATGGCAGAGCATGAAGATAAAAATATTGCAGATTCTGATATGGATGAAATTTTAGATCCTGCAGAAGATCAACTACCTTTCTGATGATAACCTTTCTTATGTATCATTTTTTAATCTTATATATATGGTAAATGGTAGTATCCAATATCAATCTATAACATATTGGATACTCAATTATAAATTTCCACTGTGGAAATTTATAATTTTTTATACCTTATCGTCTAAATCAGCAAGAAAAGCTTCTAGTTTTTCAATTTTTTCTTGATTAAATTCAGCATTTAAACTAGTACGAATATTTACGACTGTCTTCCCATTGAGATTTTTTTCAATCTTAATTGAGCCAAATTTAAGACCATTTTTATCTTTTAGTACCATTTTATTAATTTTAGACGTATTTGTGATATTTTGTTCTTGCTTTTTAGCTATCTCTTGTACAGTTAATGCTTTTTCTATTTCGTAAATGAATTTTTTTGATGGACGATTAGTTTCTGTAAATTCATTTAGATATTTTTTCCATATATTAAATGTGGCAGATTCAACCAATTGATGATTAAATTTTAAAACGAGTTTATTTAATTCGGTTAACAATTGTTGTGCAGTTGCACCTGAAATAGCTTTTGGATTTATTTTTAGATCTTCTTTTATATAATCTGGAAGTTTATAAAAGCTCATTAATCTAAAGTATTTAGATTGATCTAGTTGATATTTTTGAGTGATAAATTCTACATTTTGTATAGAGTATCCAAACTCATTACAATGTTTTTGTATGGCGTTGACTAATTCAAAATCACTAAGATCCGATCGATGTAAGTTATCAATCAATGAAATTAAAGCTGTTTTTTCCTTGGATTTATCATCTCGAATAATTGCACGAATCGTCTTATGCTTTAATATATCTCTAACAGCTCTAAACCTTTTTTCTCCACCGACGAGCTCATATCTTTCCTCTTTTTTTATAACAACAATAGGGTAAATTTGTCCATTCGTTGCAATACTCGTGGCAAGAATTTCAACTTCCTGTAAAACTTTATCTGTAATAATACGAGGTTGATGCTCTGAGAAGTCAATAAGTTCTATAGGTACATCAACAATATTATTTTCAATTGATGATATTAATGATACTTTTCCTGTTCCTGCTGCATTAATAAATGCCTGCTCCATTTCAAGAGAATCATTAAAATCGACAATTAATGGTTTTTTTGCCATTACAGGATCTCCACCAAAAATTCATTTAATTCATCTTTTGCTTTGCTGCTACCCATTTCTAATACTGATTTTCCTTCGATCATCGCATCGCGAAATTGTTTGCGATCACGCAAAATTGTATTTAGTGTTTTAACAGACTTGACTTGCTGTAATAGCTCTAAAGCAGCATCAATTTCTGTAGATTTATTATTAGTTGGGGCTTTATTTAACACCACAAATGTTTTTAAATTTTTATTCACTTGTTTTGCTGTATTTACTAATCTTAGAACAAAAGGTAGTACTTCAATATCTGTTTGACTAGGTTGTGTTGGAATAATAAGAACATCTGCTGTTAATAATGCTGAACGAAATTCAGCTGAATCACGCCCTGCAACATCCAATACAATATATTTATTATTTTGTTTTAATTGTTGTAATTCTTCTTTTAAATTATCTTTAAGAGCAATGGTTGTAATAGAATCTTGTAGTCTACGTTTACTCCATTTTATAGAGGATTGTTGATCATCTCCATCTACAAGAGTCGTCTTGCCTTTTTTACTCAGAGCAACAGCTAAGTTGGTTGATAGCGTTGTCTTTCCAACACCACCTTTTTGATTTGCGATTACGTATATTGTCATGGGTAATATATATAAAAATTAAATTTATATTAGCATAATAAAAAAATAAAAAAAATATTTTTAAATTTCCACTGTGGAAATTTAAAAAATCAAATTATCTATAAGCCTAGTTATTATCTTTTTCGGATTCAATAGGCTTTGTTGCATAAAGAATTTAAAAGTAAAGCTTCCCCAAATCACTCAAATTTAAGTGACAACTTGGGTATGAGGTCGACCTAATTCTGTAAATTTATTGAGAACTGCCAGACGTGCATGAATCTCATCATTTTTGATGGCACCTGCTTCTTTTATTGAAAGGATAAGATGATCAAATAGGTTGTTATCCATGGAATTGCTCTTTCACATTATTGATGCAGGATCGAATTTTTTATTGGGCTGAAAGAATTCCGCCTAAAACTCAACGCCTAAATCGACTAAAGACGGATTGCATATTTTCCCACTGTGGAACAGCATGCCCATCAGAGTGAAACAAAAAAATGAGATTTTATCTCCAAACCCTTTATTATTTTTAAGATCGTATATGATTTTAGAAATTTGAAAGAAACTCAAACTTTAAAATATTCGAATCATGGGGATACAATATGAAAATCAAGTTAATCACGCTGACATTAGCACTATCCGCAGCATCACTGGCAAACGCACATAATCATGAACAGTTAATCAGTAATGATTAACTGTTTAGTCCAGAAATCACCTCTAAAATCACTGAGCACAAACCTGTTTCATTAGATTTTATTGCTAGTGCAATTAGCACCCCAACTCAGGCGGTATTAAAAGAAAATTTAGGTGAGACTAAAAACGTCGTAGTGATTAGCGATGCGGAAACCTGGTATTACGGTGTTCAAATCACCGATCAGGCAAATCAAAAATGTTCTGTCTCTTTTATTTTCGACCGTGAAAATGGCAAGTTAAGTACATCGGCAGATCTGGTCAGCTTCCATCCAGTAGAATGTGAATTAGCCGTTGCCCAAAAATTAGAAAAGAAAAATAACTAACTCCAAACCAGACATTAAAAAGCCCGCAAATGCAGGCTTTTTAATTCGTCCAAATTTTCCATATATCACCCTGCCAGAATCCGGTTTAATGACAATTAAATAGAATATTTGAACTCTTATTGGCACTGTTGCAAATAACCACGAATGGTAAGCTGAAGACTGTTTTAGCTAAAGGTGCAGCATGTGAATCCTTTCCATGGTCGGCATTTTCAGGGCGAAATCATTCTTTGGGCTGTGCGCTGGTATTGTAAATATGGCATTAGCTATGATCATCTCTTAATGCATGGCGTTTAGTCATAAAAGTATAATGGGGACAAGACGGTTTTCCTCAAATTAATTGATGACACGCCCTAGGTTAAATACTCTCTATCCTTAATACTAATCAAAAATAGTTTTAGGATAAGTTTTTTCAATGAAAATTATATTGCATAAGATTAAAAAATATTTTCTAAAAAAATAGCCTATATTTTTAGCCCTTAAATGAATAATGATTTTTTTGTAACTATAGAGCATACCCTAAAGTAACAATTTAAAAGTTCGTAAAACCATGTACCATTTAAATGATTTTTAATCATAAGTAACATGTAACTTTGATATTAAAGATTTATAATTTACAAAATTGTTCATTTTTATCCAATTGGGGCGAGAAAGAGTGAAAGGCCAAAAAGTAGGTTATGTGCGAGTGAGTTCGGTCGAGCAAAATACTGGGCGTCAACTTGAGGGGATTGAAGTCGACCGGATTTTTGTTGACCGTGCTTCGGGTAAAAATACCGACCGACCGAAATTTCAAGAAATGTTGAACTATGTCCGGGAAGGGGACAGGGTGATAGTACATTCCATGGATCGTTTTGCGCGAAGCTTAAAAGATTTGGTCACTGAAGTAGATAAACTGGTCAAACGAGGGATTTCCATCCAGTTTGTAAAAGAAAATATTACTTTCACTGCTCAATCTACCCCGATGGATAATTTAATGCTGCAACTGATGGGGGCCTTTGCACAATTTGAACGTGAAATCATTCTGGAACGGCAAAAGGAAGGAATAAAACTAGCCTCTGCTCAAGGGAAATATAAAGGTCGTGTTCATAAACTTAATCCTGAGCAGGCTGCGTCTTTACAACAAGCCTGGAAAGAAGGAAAGTATTCATCCAAAGTTGATCTTGCTAAAGCATTTGGTATCAGTCGACAGGCTGTTTATCGATATTTAAAACAGATTGATGAGTCACTCACTATAAATCGAGATGACTAACATTTAGAAACCTGATTAAAGTTGAATTTTGATGATAAAATGATCTCCACGTAACTGTCTTGTCACCATAAATATATGTGTGATAATTCATGCATTATTTAAGTCTTAGAGAAAATATGGATACTATGAAATTTATTCGAAACCTATGTTTGTCTCTGTTGTTGTGTTTTTCGAGTTTATCGATGGCAGTAGCAGAAATGACAAAAGATCCGTTATTTGTATTGCTCACCAGTAATGATGCGCATCGGACAAAGATGGCTATCGGTATGAGCAATAATCAATTCCAAAAGGGTCATCCCTTAACGGTATATTTAGTCGATCAAGGGGTTATGCTTGCTTCTAGCCGATTCGAACATAGATATGCAGAGCATCAGACCATGCTGAAAAATATTATGGCGAATGGTGGGCAAGTCTTTATCTGTAAAATGTGTATGGATCAATATGGTGTTAAAGATGGTGATCTCATCAAAGGCTTAAAATATGCGAATCCTGATGCTATGGGAGAGGCAATCTTTAAACCTGGCACAAAAACCTTATCTTGGTGATTTAATCCAATTTTAGGGATGAATGCCTCATAAAAAGCACTCAATCTAAGTGACATTATTTGTACAGTTTTTTCAATTACAACCATAAAAATTTCAGGGCTGTTTCTATCTGAAGAATCCTTTTCTTCTTGGGGATTAGTTGATCCTGATCTTAAAGGGCACTGTTGCAAATAGGCTGACATGATAAGCTAAATATCTTATTTATTTCGAGATACAGCAGATGAATCCCATCCACATTTATTATGGATAAAATTTAGGCTGTTTTGTAAGCTTTGGCTTACATCAATTCCGGTGCTTTGCTGCTATTCGGAATAGTAGAATTTTCGGTGGTGTTTCAAAAAGTATGCTGAAAAAAACAATATGACTTTTGATAAATTGGTCGAAACCAAGATGTATTGCATCAAATTATTAGAAGATAAATTAACGGCAAGGTACTTTCATCGTCAGGTGAATGAGATTCATGCTTCTTGTCTTGAATAAATTCATTGAACTAGGTCGCCCTCATACCCAAGTTGTATCTTAAATTTGGATCTTTTAGGGTATCTATCTTTTAAACCTTTGTGCAACAAAGCCAGCTAGAGTGAAAAAGAGGCTTAAGCAGCACAGTATAATTGATGCAAGGTTTGCATAAGCGTAAGAACTTTAGGATCAGCAACCTGATAGAAAATCTGTTTACCTTCACGACGGGTACTCACCATATTGCTTTTACGCAGTACAGCCAGTTGTTGCGATAGGGTGGGTTGATGAATATCAGTGCCATCCTCAATTTGTTGCACATTGAGTTCACCATCCACTAAAACACAGAGAATTTTTAGACGGTCAGGATTGGACAAGACTTTTAAACAGCCAGTCACTCGGTCTGCTTCTGAAAAATCAATTTTAGCCTGACTAACTACAGTATTCATTACAATATCCTTCAATCCGATATATTGAAAATTAGTTACAGAATAATATCACAAGGGACTTGATTAATATTTAGTATTATATATTATAAAAAAATATATTGTAAAGAAGTAAACTCGCTATGCATGACTTTCTGATTGCTTTTCTAGGCGGCTTGATGCTCGGCATTTCGGTCGTAGGTTATCTTTATGTGCATGGTCGCATTGCAGGCATCAGTGGTTTGATCGGACAAGTGCTGAATCCTCAGACCATCTTTAAAACCCCTGCGATCTGGTTTTTATTGGGTCTAATGATCACGCCATTTATTTATGGTCTGTTTATACAGCCTGAAATTGAACTGAATGCAAGCCCACTCATGATGATTATTGCAGGTTTGCTGGTTGGTTTTGGTACTCGCTTAGGTTCGGGTTGTACCAGTGGTCATGGGATCTGCGGAATGAGCCGCTTATCAAAACGCTCTATTTTCGCAACTATCACCTTCATGTTTGCAGGTTTTGTTACTGTTTATCTTGTTCGTCACGTAACCGGAGCATTTTAAAATGAAAAATATTCTAGCTTTTATTTTTGGTGCTCTTTTTTCTGTTGGACTGATGGTTTCAGGTATGTCGAATCCTGAAAAAGTGCTGGATTTCCTGGATCTGTTTGGTGATTGGGATGCCAGTCTGGCTTTTGTCATGATGGGTGCAATTGCTGTGGCATTCATTCCATTTCAAAAGGCCATGCGTTCTGAAGCACCGAAAACCGTATTTAACGAACCTATTGTATTGCCAACCAGTCAAAAACTTGACCCACGCTTAATCATTGGCAGCCTCTTATTTGGTATCGGTTGGGGGATTGCTGGGGTATGTCCCGCACCAAGTTTCACATTGATTGGCCTAGGGCATTACCAAGTCTTCTATTTTATTATCGCGATGTTTATTGGCGTATTGTTGCACCGTAAATGGGCTGGAGAATAACCATGGCAAAACACCCACTGGTACAGAATTTTTTTGACGAGGCAACCAATACATTCAGTTACGTGGTATCCGATCCAGTCACAAAGCGCTGTGCAATTATTGACAGTGTGCTGGATTATGATGCGGCATCTGCAAGCACTTCAACCACACAGGCAGACCGTATCATTGCCTATATCAAAGAGCAAGGTTTAACTGTCGAATGGATTCTGGAAACCCATGTTCATGCAGATCATCTGACTGCAGCCCAATATCTGAAACAGAAACTGGGTGGAAAAATTGCAATCAGCCAGAAAATCGCTGTGGTACAGGAAACCTTTGCTGCAATTTATCACTTGGATATCAAGCAGGTGAATGCCAATCAGCCATTCGATCATTTATTTGAAGATGGTGAACATTTCAAAATCGGTGAGCTGGATGTTTATAACATCCCAACACCGGGGCATACGCCGGCTTGCCTGAGCTATGTGGTTGAAGATGCAGTCTTTGTTGGTGATACGCTGTTTATGCCAGATTATGGGACAGCACGCTGTGATTTTCCGCGTGGCAGTGCAGAAGTACTTTTTGATTCAGTACAAAGTCTGTATCAGTTACCGGAAGATACCCGAGTCTTTTTATGTCATGACTATTTACCTGAAACACGTGAGTCATATGTATGTGAAACTGATATCCAGACTCAGAAAACACAGAATATTCATATTCACGAGGGAGTCAGTAAAACTGAATTTGCTCAGATGCGAAATCAGCGGGACTTAGGACTCAGTATGCCGAAGCTGATTCTGCCCTCGATTCAGATCAATATGAAAGCAGGACAGTTTCCTGAGCCAGAAGAGAACGGGGTTTCTTACCTCAAGCTACCTCTTAACTACTTCAAATAAGCTTAGGTGGTGATTAAACAAAAAGTTTAACTTTTATTTAATCACTTTTATGTATAAGGGAGAGGGGCGATGTGGGCATTAATACTTGAAGGGCTGGTCATCGGAGGGCTGTTGGGTTTAACCGGTGCTGGTGGCGGCATCCTGGCTGTACCGGCACTGATGGCAAGTCAGGGTTGGACGGTGGCTCAGGCTGCGCCTGTGGGATTGCTTGCAGTCACGCTGTCAGCCTTGGTCGGAACGTTCGAGGGTTTATTCAAGCGCATAGTGCGATATCGCGCCGCACTCTGGATCGCTCTTATCAGTATTCCTTCAGCACGTTACGGGGTGCAGCTGGCTGATATTGTTTCTCCGGTCTGGCTAACCTTGGCTTTTAGTCTGGTTATGCTGATCGTGGCTTACCGGATATTCTTTAACAAAGTGAATGACTATGAGAATCCACCATGTAAAGTCAATCAAACAACCGGCCGTCTGATCTGGAATGTAAAAACTGCCTCCTTCCTTGCTGGTATTGGTGTAGTGGCAGGTTTATTAACGGGTCTGCTTGGCGTTGGGGGTGGTTTTGTCATTGTTCCAGCCCTGCGTAAATTCACCGATCTCGATATGCGCAGCATAGTGGCGACCTCCCTCATGATTATTTTCCTGATTGGTGGGGTCAGTATTTCTGCACACGTACTGGATGGCTTTCAATATCCTGTTTCGGTCACATTGACCTTTGTCCTGGCCTGTATTGTCGGGATGTTAATTGGACGCAGTCTGATGCATCGGATTGACAGTAACAAGGTACAGAAAATATTTGCCACAACCGTGGTTGGGGTAGCCATGTATTTAATCTATTCAGCGCTCATGGGCTAAAACAGCCGATTGAGTCCTTAGAGCCTATCCAGTATTAATTTCATTCTTTTTTAGCAATTGAAAAAATAATTTGTTAAATTTCCCCCATGAGAAAACCATATCCCAGCGACATTAGTCGAGAAGCTTTTAAAGAAATTGAACCGTTACTATTGAGCGGAAGAAAACAAACACGTCCAAGAGTCGTTGATGTCTATGAAGTGTTTTGCGCATTGCTCTATATTCTAAAAAGTGGATGCCAATGGAGTATGCTTCCTCGAGACTTCCCACCTAAAAGCACTGTGCATTATTACTTCTCGATTTGGAATAAAAAGTCTTCAGAAACTGAACCTAGCATACTTGAGCAAGCTTTAAAAAAATGTGGTTGGCGAGGCCCGTATCAGCAATGGACGGAAAGAACAAACGAGCTTTATCATCATTGATTCACAAAGTGTAAAAAACACAGATACTGCACGTGATAAAGGCTATGACGCTGGTAAAAAAGTTTCAGGCATTAAAAGACATATTATTGTTGATACTCAAGGTCTCCCGCATGGAATATTGGTTACGACAGCAGATAAAACAGATCGTCAAGGTGCGTTAGATGCCATAAATTTACATAGAGATACCTTACAAAATGTAGAGGTTGTACTTGTTGATGGCGGTTATACAGGCGAACCCTTTTCTTTGGCTGTTAATAATTTAATCAGAGCCCGAGTTGATGTTGCTAAACGAAGTGAATTACATAAATTTGCAGTCATTCCACAACGCTGGGTTGTGGAAAGATCATTTGCTTGGTTAGAAAAATGTAGAAGGCTCTGGAAAAACTGTGAAAAGCACCTAAATACGAGCCTTCAGTTCATTAATTTAGCCTTTTTAAGGCTACTTTTGCATAGAAAATATTCTGGATAGGTTCTAAAAGATTTTTTTGATCCTAAAACAAATACATTCAGTTATGTAGTTTCAGATCCAGCCACAAAACAATGTGCGATTATCGACAGTGTTCTCGATTATGACTCTGCTTCAGCAGTGACATCTACCACGCATGCCGATCAAATCATCGCGTATGTCAAAGAGCAGGGCTTACAGGTTGAGTGGATTTTGGAAACGCATGTACATGCAGATCATTTAACAGCAGCACAGTATTTAAAACAGCAACTCGGTGGAAAAACAGCGATGAGCGAACGAATTTCACTGGTACAGGACACCTTTAGCTCAATCTATAACATTGATATCAAACAATTCAATGCTTACCAGACATTTGATCATGTATTTCAGGATCACGAAGAATTTCATATTGGCAACCTGAAAGCCTATAATATTCCTACTCCTGGCCATACACCTGCATGCTTGAGTTATGTGATTGGGGATGCTGTTTTTGTGGGTGATACCTTGTTTATGCCTGATTATGGAACGGCACGATGTGATTTTCCTAAGGGCAGTGCTGCGACTTTATTTGACTCTGTACAGACCCTCTATCAGTTGCCTGAAGACACTCGTGTTTTCCTATGTCATGACTATTTACCGGAATCACGTCATGACTACATCTGTGAAACGGATATCAAAACTCAGAAACAGTTTAATATTCATATTCATATTGGCACAGAAAAAGCGGAGTTTGTTGCAATGCGCCAAAAACGTGATGCAACCTTGAGAATGCCTGAGCTGATTCTGCCATCCATTCAGATTAATATGAATGCGGGACGCTTTCCCCAACCAGAACAAAATGGCGTATCTTACTTAAAATTGCCTCTCAATTATTTCAAGTAAGCAAAGTCTTCTTCTGAACACTCTTTGTACAATAAATAACTTTCTCCTGCATCAACTGTAAGAGAAAGTTATTTTATTATCTTAAGTGTTTAATTTAATCAACTTTTTATTTATTTTTTTTTTTGCTTTTCAAAAACGAATATATATTATATATTTATAGAATGAAAAGCTGAGTAAATAAGTAGGAATTTATCTTTAAATTTCATCTTTTTATCCAGCGTATCCCTCTTATTCGATGCCAGTCGAGAGAAAACTTGCTGAAGCGAAGTGGAATCTTTATTGCATTTGCAGCCATACTTTTGCAAATTGCAGTATATTTACAGCCTCTGCTGCCGGAAAAATTTCATATTGCTCCGGTCTGTATGTCGATCACCCACAATCTTCTTTCGCCTGCTGATCATCATCATATTCACTCGGTTCATCATGAGCTGCTACAGGATTTGATGCTTCAACATTCCCACGATCACAATGAACATAACCATCAATGCCAATATTGTAAGGTCTATGGTGATTTGGTGCTGCCATTTAAGTTGGGGATTGATGAAGTTCTGGACCGGATTCAAGTCAGATTAAATTTCTATCAGACTGTTTTCCGGCATGTCTATTTCAGCTTACAGAAGCTGTATTTGCTGCCGCAGGGCAGAGCGCCTCCTTTGGCTCTTTAAGACACGATTTGTCACATCAAACAGTTGATCTGTTTGTACCACACAACATCTTAAAGAGTTTTAATCATGAAAATTAATACTTTGTTGCCTGTTAGCAGCATTATGAGTTATCTCAGCCTTAAAAAAGTAATGTGGGCATGCAAACGTGAAGGCTTACGTATTTACAATACTGTAAATATGTGGACACACTTAAATTTAAATATACATAAAACGATATTTCAGAGTGTTTTGCTGAAATCTTTTCACCCATTAATAGAAGGATAAGGTGACAACATGGACTTAGGGTTAACCGCGCTAGAACTGGCGCGTATCCAGTTTGCATTTACCGTATCGTTTCATATCATTTTTCCTGCCATTTCTATTGGTTTGGCCAGTTTTCTGGCTGTTCTGGAATGGCGTTGGCTTAAAACTAACGATCCAGTATACCGAGACTTATTTAAGTTCTGGATCAAAGTCTTTGCCCTGTCCTTTGGTATGGGCGTGGTCTCTGGCGTGGTGATGAGCTATCAGTTTGGTACCAACTGGAGTGAGTTTTCACGAATTTCCGGCAGTGTGACAGGACCATTATTAGCTTATGAGGTCTTAAGTGCTTTTTTCCTTGAAGCAGGTTTTCTTGGGATTATGCTTTTTGGCTGGGGTAGAGTAGGTCCAAAAACTCATTTTTTTGCAACACTAATGGTTGCAGTGGGTACCTGTATCTCCATGTTCTGGATTCTATCTTCGAACAGCTGGATGCAAACACCTCAAGGCTTCATTATAGAAAATGGGATTATCGTCCCGCAAGATTGGTTTGCGATTGTATTTAATCCATCCTTCCCATACCGATTAGCACATATGGCGATGGCCGCTTTCCTTGTTTCAGCCTTGTTAGTTGCAGCAACAGCTGCTTTCCATTTATTAAAAGGCCGTCGTGATGCCTTAGTGAAAAAATCATTTTCAATGGCAATGTGGATGATTCTCGCATTGGCACCATTGCAAATGTTTGTCGGAGATCTACATGGCTTGAATACCCTAGAACACCAACCGGCCAAACTGGCAGCTATGGAAGGACACTGGGAAACCAATAAAGATCATGGCATGCCACTGTATTTATTTGGTATTCCAGATATGGAAGCTGAAGAAACCAAGTATGCGATCGGAATTCCGAATCTAGGTAGCCTGATCATGACACATACCTTAGATGGTGAAGTCAAAGGCTTAAAGGAATTTGCACCTGAAGACCGTCCAAACTCGCTGGTCGTGTTCTGGAGTTTCCGAATTATGGTCGGACTTGGTGTACTGATGATTTTAATGGCGGTGCTAGGTGCATGGCTAAGAAAAACTGACAAGTTCTATGACTCGGTATGGTTGCATAGATTTGCGCTATACATGGGACCTTCAGGATTTATCGCTTTACTTGCAGGTTGGTTTACCACTGAAGTCGGTCGTCAACCATGGGTTGTTTATGGTGTATTGCGTACCAAAGATACACTTTCTCCAGTTTCAGCGGAACAGGTAGGTTTAACCCTTATTATTTTTGTGATGGTCTACTTTATTGTGTTTGGAGTCGGCATTTTCTACATGTTGAAATTGATGCGCAAAGGTCCAGAATTTATACATTCGGCACCACATAGTGAGCAGGCAGTTATACAGGCATCAAAACGTCCATTAAGTACGATTGATGATGAGAGCGATCTGGATCAAGTAAGTTCTACGCAATCTCAGGAGAATCAAAAATGATCGATTTATCATTGATTTGGATTCTAATTATTGGATTAGGTGTACTGATCTATATCGTGCTAGATGGTTTTGATCTCGGTATCGGTATTCTATTTCCCTTTATTTCCGATCGGCAGGAACGTGATGTTATGATGAATACCGTCGCGCCAGTCTGGGATGGTAATGAAACCTGGATGGTACTGGGTGGAGCAGGATTATTTGCTGCGTTTCCTTTGGTGTATTCCACTGTGTTATCGGCTCTGTATATGCCGATTATTCTGATGGTGATTGCGCTAATCTTCAGGGGAGTTGCCTTCGAATTCCGGTTTAAGGCCAATAAAACTAAACATCTCTGGGATCAAGCTTTTATTTGGGGTTCCATTCTGAGTTCATTTTTACAAGGCGTAATTTTGGGTGCCTATATTCAGGGTATTGAAACCACCAATGGGATATATACTGGCGGCGGTCTGGATTGGTTAACACCTTTTTCCCTGTTTACCGGTTTAAGTGTAGTCGTACTGTATGCAACGCTAGGATGTGGCTGGTTGATCTTTAAAACTGAAAAAATGCTGCAGAACCGCATGTTTCAATTGATGCCAAAACTGCTGATTTCATTACTGATAATTTTTGTTTGTGTCAGCATCTATACGCCTTTGGCTCATCCTCAAATTGCAGAACGCTGGTTCAGTCAACCGCAACTCTTTTATTTTAGCCCGGTACCCGTACTGGTTCTGCTGTTTACTTTCCTGGCAATCAAAGCCTGTAAGCAGCGCAAAGAGTTCCTGCCATTCATTTATACTTTGGCTTTGGTAATTCTCGCTTATAGCGGTTTTCTGATTAGTTTATGGCCTTATGTCATTCCACCATCAGTCACCATTTGGGAGGCTGCAGCACCTGCCAGTAGTCAATTGTTCGCCCTCATTGGAGCATTGATTTTAATTCCGATCATTCTTATTTATACCGGATTATCCTATTGGGTTTTCAGGGATAAAGTCCGTGTGGGTGATGAAGGTTATCATTAAGGAGGCTGAATGAAAATTTCTGAATTAAAATGGTTTATTGGCTTATGGCTAGCTGGTTTTTTAAGTTTGGCATTGGTCGCTGGATTATTTAGATTTCTGTTAAAATTGGCGTATTAAATTTTAAATATGGGTCAGTGAGGTTTTCCTTACTGACCTATTTTCTATAGAGGTTCAGTTTTTTAGACTAAAAAGTTGCTGGATCTGAATAAGTGTGATGAGAAGTTTGGACTAAAAATAAATTAGGAGTAAATGATGAAAAAATATCTTTTTTGTGTAGGCATTGAATTTAAAAAAGCATCGGATCCATCAGAATCCTATGCGTATGTGACAGCTTATTTAGGCGCAAAAAACATTGATGAAGCAATTCAACGGGTGGAAAAACAGCTGGAGCAAGAAGGAAATGAAATCCTGTTTGTCCGCGGTTGTTGGGTCGTCGATTCAGACTGTGATGATGGTTTCTGTCCAACAGATGAGAGTAGGACGCTAGCAAACAATGATTTGCTTTTTAATGACCAGATCGTGTTTGGAAAGTTACAGGAATGGTCCATTAGTAATAACTATGAATACTAATCTCCTCAGCGATACACTAGTCAGGTTTTTCTGACTGGTGCTGTGGTATTATTTTCAATTTAATATACTAATATACGCTCTTAGCACATACTAACGAAGCATCAAAAAAGTGATTCATTGAAATCAATTTGTGTATAATTTAATCTGTTCAAAAATAAAAGCATAACAGGCTAAAAGAATCTATACAAAAAAATCAGCATCAGGATTGATCAATTATAATACTTTGGTGGGCTATGAAAAATTTTGTTTTTTAAGCAAAATTAACTAGGGCGTGTCATCAATTACCTTGAGGAAAACCACCTTGTCCCCATTATACTTTTATGACTAAACGCTATGCCTTA
>NZ_JBLYZK010000038.1:0-19829 GCF_048551395.1 Acinetobacter sp. TY1 | reverse complement strand
TTACGCCAATACCAGCGTAACCGTTTTTCCATTTCTGGAGCATAACGCTGAACCCAACGATAAATTGTACTGTGATCCACATTTATGCCTCGTTCAGCGAGCATTTCTTGAAGTTCACGATAGCTGATGCCATATTTACAATACCAACGAACAGCCCAAAGAATGATTTCACCTTGAAAGTGCCGACCGTGGAAGGGATTCATCTGCTGTATCTCGAAATAAATAAGATATTTAGCTTATCATGTCAGCCTATTTGCAACAGTGCCCTTGAGCCTCAAGTCGTAAATCTTGATTAATATCAATCAATTGATCGTTACGTTTTATGCGTTCAATCGTTACATTATCGACATAGCTTTCTATTTCAGAAACACTTTTACCAACAGCGTTTTCTACGCGATAGATACGACCTACAATTTCAGGCATTGCTAAGGCTTGACCCGAATTTAAAAGGAATGCACCTTTTAGTCTTTCTTTTTGTGCCGCTACTGCATCATCGTGAATTTCTCGTCCCATAAATTTTGGTAAAATATTGACACAAATAATAATTGCGCCTAAAGAACCAAAAATATAAGTGACGGCATAACCAATTGCGACATTTGCCTGTAACTTCTGAATTTCGGCCATAGGTAAATCTAGTCGCGCAATTGCATCACTCGCCGTTCCAATAATCGCAGACTGAGTCATTCCACCAGCGGCCATACCAGCAGCTAAGCCTTTATCTAAATCAAAAATTTTAGCCATAATTACGACAGTGGCTAGACCAACAATTGCCATAAATGCAGCAAGTAATATTTCCTTTATGGACTTGGGGCCAAGAGATTTAAAAAATTGCGGTCCACTTTCGAAACCAACCGCATAAATAAATAATGCAAAAAGTATAGATTTGACGCCATTATCAACCGAAACTCCAAACATACTTAACGCAACTGCTACAAGTAATGAACCAGCTACACCGCCTAATTGAAACTTTCCGATTTGGAATTTTCCAATATAAAATCCAATACCTAGTGCGAGAAATAGTAAAATTTCAGGATAATGACTGAGTTGACCCTGTATCCACTCCATAACTTTCACCCTCTCTGTGTGAACATTTAAAACTACGGAGAAACTTAAACAATATATTTTAAGTTTTGATATTTATAAGCATTTTCTATTAATTTATTATGATTGGTAAAATAAAGTAAATATTGATACTCCTCATAATTGACCTTAAATATCAATCTACCGGTCAAAAAGGTCAAATATTTCATGTACGCTTTTTGTACATAAATATCGTAAAAAAGTTACTATTCACCCCTTACCTCCTAAGCACAAATGAGAATCAATTATCATTTTCCACATAAATAAAGGGAGAAGTACAATTTTTCAGCAACATTTTTTCAACAATGTAAATTAGATAAAAATTGCTAGGAATAAGTATTTTATTGAAAAATTATTTTAGTTTTATGATCATTTTTTTATTATATAAGCTCCTTAGCATCCTCGTCTAAGAAGCTTCTTTGCTGTAAAAATTTAGAACATATCCATATAAAACTTTTCTTTTAAAACCTGTAAAATTAACTGTAAAGCCTGATTACTTTGTCCTTTACGATAATTGGCATACAAGCCAATCATTGGCAGAGGTTCAATGGTATTTTTAACAATTATTTTGTCGCCTAAAAGTGGAAGCACATAAGCAGGTACAAGACTCCAACCCACACCCATCCCCACCAAATTAACATTCAACAGAATATTGGTCGACTTCTGAACCACATTGACATTCAACTTTGACGTTTTGAAAAAATCTTGAATAATTTTATGAAGTTGAGGTGAAGCATCTTCATCACTGATGACAAAATCTTGCTGATTAAAACTTTTAATACTGATGTGACGTTGATCTGCCATAGGGGAATTTTTCGGAATAATCAATGCCAAAGGTTCCTGAAAAACCTGTATATGCGTAAGTTCTTCCGAAGCCTCTGGATAACGTGTAAAAGCAATATCAATTGTTCCTTTTTTCAAAGCTCTGAATTGTTCAGCATCTGTCAAACTATGAAAATGAATTTTTAGACTCGGAAAATGCGCCCGAATATTGGGCATGATGTATGGAAATACCTTCATTTCTGCTACAGGTACAAAACCGATATGCAACTGATCTTTTTGAATATTGGCAATTTGACGTGCATCATTCACCGCTTTTTCAGCATGCTCTAAACATAGTAAAGCCTCTTTTAAAAAGGCTTCACCTTCTGGGGTTAATTCCACTTTACGATTGGTTCTTGTCAATAACTGTACACCCACTTCTGCCTCTAAATCTTTAATCTGCTGACTTAGTGAAGGTTGTACAGTACACATACGCTGTGCTGCTCGAGTAAAATTTAACTCTTGTGCAACTGCTACAAAATATCTTAAATGACGGAGTTCCATCGTTCAATCCTCTACTGCCTTAAAGCCAATTGTGGTGCAACTTTGGCTTGGTAAAAAAACAAAGTCAGCACAGTGATTAGCGCACAAAGTAAATAAGTCGGTGAATAGCCAAATTGAGCGATCAATATCCCAATAATGACCGACCCCATTGCCATACCAAAATCAAATAATGTAAAAAATGTCGCAATTGCATGCCCCATACGCTCTTTTGGTACGGACTGAATCGCAATGGTTTGAAAACATGGAAAGAGTGAACCGTAGCCAATGCCAATAAACACTGCTGAAAGCCACAAAATCCACTGATTAGACATAAAACTAACGACAACTAAACCGATCGCAAAAAAAACAAAAGATGGATAAATGACCGAATTTGCCCCCTTACGATCAAACCATTTTCCAATCCAGGGACGAACAATAATCATGGAAATTGCAAAGATAATAAAAAACAGACTGACATAAGCAAATAACTGTTTTGATTCAGCATAAGCCGTCATAAAACTCATAATACTTGAATAAGAAAATGCTGTGAGTAATGCCACTAAGCCAATCGGTACAGCCTTTAATTCTAAAATGTCATGCAATGAAAATTTATTTTTTTGTGTAGATGGTTCTTCTTTTTCGAGTTGCTTTTTTGCAGATACAGTTTCAATATTCTGTATTGGAATCATTAAACAAAAAATAAAACCAATACAAATAATTGCGGTGAGTACTTTAAATAGTGTCATAAAGTCTGAATATTGTAATATCATCAGCGCAAGGAATGGTCCAAAAACTACCGCTAAATTCGTCGACATCACATAGTAGCCCATACCCTCACCCTTTCGATGCTCTGGAATAAATTCATTGGCAACAGGAACGGCAACCGTGGTTAAAATACTGAACCAAATGCCATGGATAAAACGCACTAAAAGCAAAATCCAAAGTTGATCTGCGAATAAATACGTAAAAGCAAACAAGACAAAAAGTAATTCAGAACCACGAAAAGAAAGTTTACTGCCTAGTTTCTGAATAATTAGACCAGAAAATGGACGAATCGCAATGGATGAAATTAAAAATAAGGTCAGTGCTAAACCTGCCTCTTTCACCGAACCGCCCAAAGATTTCATAATATAAACAGGCAGAATGGTCAAAAAAGCAAAATAATAGGTAAATAAGAATAAATTATTCAACACACAAAATATGAATGAACGATGCCATAAACGATCTGAAACAGTCGCGTCAAAGGGTGATGCTATATTAGACATCCAATGCACCTGACTGCTGTAATTGTGCAGGTTCTAGGACTAAGTTAACGAGTTGATCGACATATTCAGCATTAGGTACTTGATTAAAAAAAATAATTTGATAATGAATGGGTGCATACAATGTATCGAGCATCAATTCAAAGGGATAATCGGCTTTAATTTCACCTCGCTCAATAGCAAGCTGAATGAGCTTTCGCGTTTCCTCACGGCGAGGCAATAAATATTGTTTAAAAAATGCACCAGCCGCTTCACGATGCTCTGCCATTACCACCAACAAGGCGCGCCCAACAGAATGATCTAACGCCTTGCATAATTTTAACAGTTGTTGAACCAAGTTAAATTTTAAGCTTTGTTCAAAATCCATTTCAAATACAGAAGCCGTATGCGCCTTAAACGTTTCGAATACAAGATCTGATTTATGTTTCCACCAACGATAAATTGTCGACTTTCCAACCCCTGCACGTAATGCAATATCTTCAATAGTTAACTTACGATAATCGTGTACTTCCAGTGCTTCCTTGACTGCATTTAAAATGCGCTCTTGATGGCGTGAGGTTTTTTCAAAATCTGACATTGTTGAATCATCCATGCAAAAACGAAACGATACGTATCGTTTCAATATATAGCAAAATTAATGAAAGCGCTATATTTCTACACTACATTTTCAACACAGAGTTTTAACACTAGGAATATCAAAACAAGATATATTGAAGGGAATAATTTAAAAAATGTGACTTATATTGTATTAAATACAAATAATGATAATTTTTTGATTTTTACAAGAACTCTATTTAATAACAATAATTTTTTAAATCACACTTATAAAATAAGGAAAAATATGAATAAAAATAAAATATTAAGCGTAATTTCACTCACACTATTTATAATCGCTTGTAGTAAGCCACTCCCTATTGATAAAGCAAATTTTATTGGTGATTGGAAAAATGATGATCGTCAGGTGAGCTTAATCATTACACCTGAAGGACATGTTGAATACAGCAATAGACAACCAGGAAAAAGTACATCTATTTCTGCTTCAATCCAAGAGTTTAAAGATGATCATTTCAATGTTGGTTTGTGGCCACTATCAACTAAATTTAAAGTTAGTCAACCACCTATTCAAGATGAACAGGGCAATTGGCATACGACTGTGAATGGTTATGAGCTGAGTAAAACTCATTAATATGCTTTCAATCAACATACAAATTGAGTAATTCATTTTTCAACTCTTTTTAATTTGCTTAAAAATCAACCACAAAAAAAGAGATGCCTAAACATCTCTTTTTATCATCTTGACTCATCTGTATTTAGCCGTTTTATTTGCTTAGAGATCAGTGCCCTAGCTTTAGACTGATTTTTTATAAATACTGCATGATGGATGATGATTTTCTTGTAAACGTGCCACTTTACGGTGTTCCGCAGCTTCAAAACGACAACGTTTCCAATCATTATCTAATTCTAAAGATGGTACTTGTTGTGGCTTACCATTTTCATCCACAGCAACCATAGTAAAATAGCAACTGTTAGTATGGCGAATTGTTCGTTTACGAATATTTTGTGCTTCAACACGAATTCCAATTTCCATAGAAGTACGACCAACATGGTTCACACTTGCAAGAAAAGTTACTAACTCTCCAACATGAATCGGCTCTTTGAAATTCACTTTATCAACCGATAAAGTCACCACATAACAGCCTGAATAACGGCTTGCACATGCGTAAGCCACCTGATCGAGTAGCTTTAGAATCGTTCCCCCATGCACATTTCCAGAAAAGTTGGCCATATCAGGCGTCATTAATACAGACATGCTTAATTCAGACTGATCTTCAGTCGCAGGCGTCACGTGATCTAATTGAGGCATCGTTCTCGGCTCGGTTTAAAACAGGAGATTTACCGACTTATTATATAGCTTTTGATATAAAAAACATGATTTATTGCATAATTCATCATTATTCAAAATGATAGCAGACCACTTTGTCATTTTTTATTTTACATAGTGGTCTGATTATATTGATTAATTTTCACTCGCATCAATTTTTTTTAACATTTCAGCAGAAATATTGCCATAACTTAAAATCTTGGTTTCTGACAAACGTATTTGTAATTCATAAGATTGATCTTGATTAATCCTGACGACATCAAAAATAAGTTCTGGATGAGTTGCAAGTTTTACTTTATGACCAATTTCAAAAGTAGTCATGATATGCCTTCACTTAAACCTAATATTTTCATACAGATGTGATATACATCGTGTATCTACAATTTTTTTTCAATCTTATTTTAACGAAAGTTAAAATCAAAAATATAATTTTGAAGAACTATTTTGAAATTTAAAAATCTTCTTTCATTTTTAAAATATAAAAATCAAGACACTACAAAATATATAAATCTTAGACTTAAAAAATTGGACATGTATCAAAATACATCAACAGCAAAACTAATGATTCATAAAAGTTTATTATTAATCAACATTGACACGTTGACCACTGAGTTGGTTTTTTTTTTGCATCATAACTGCCTCAATCACAGGCAATCTTTGCTGGGTGGCATCTATACCCGCCTGAATGGTGTCTTGGCGTCCCTTTACATCAAAAATATGTGCTTTTTCACGTAAATCAGGCTGAATCACAATATCAGCATTTTTCATTTCTTCTTCAGCTAAACGATTTTGCATAATATTAATATTTTGATTAAATAACCCCCAAATATTACTGGTTTCAGTATATGCAGGCTGGGCTAAAATATTCACTGCAATAATAATATCTGCTCCCAAATCTCGGGCGATATTGACAGGAACGGGGCTGACTAAACCTCCATCCACATACTCCTCACCACCAATGACCGTGGGTACAAACATACTTGGAATGGATACAGATGCACGAACAGCTTGCCCTGTATTACCATGATTAAAAATCGTTTTTTTACCCGTTTTAAGCTCTGTAGCAACTACATACATTGGGATTTTTAATTTTTCTAAGGATTGATGCTTAACTTGTTCATTGACATAATCTTCAACTTTTTCACCATCAAAAAAGCCTTTTAAGCCAATTTTAAATTCACGGACATCGGCAACTTTCATATCTAAAGCAACATTGCGAAGTTTACTCGCAGACATTCCACTCGCATATAATGAACCGACTATACTACCTGCACTTGTACCTACAATAAAATCAGGATGAATACCCTTTTTTTCTAAGACCTGAATGACACCAATATGCGCATACCCTCGTGCGCCACCACTGCCAAGTACCAATGCAACAACTGGCTTCTCTCTCTGTTGAGCATGCTTAAAACGCTGATCTAATTTAGATGTTGCCTCTTGCGTACTTATTGACTCAATAGGCGTAATATTTAAAGTGTTTTGAACAGCCGCATACGAATGTACTGCCCCTAATAAGCCAACAATCAATATCAGTATTTTAGGTAATTGCATTTGTTCCACTTACACTTTTGATTAATCTATATCTAAACATAATTTGTTTATCGCTGTTGTTACTTTTATTTAAATGGTCATATTAAATACTTAAAATGATGGTAATTTGCTAAAAATTTATCCTTTTGAATCACCTGTTTTTTTATACATTCAGTTCGTTCACAAATAAACTTACATAAAAAAGCCCTATAAGTCATAGGGCTTTTTTATACACACTTTTCAAACTGATATTTTATAGACTTGAGTATTTCAAACAAAAGTTTGAAAATCTAATTAAGCCATAAATTTCAAAATCATCTGAATCACAGTGGCATTAATCAAATCGACAAAAAATGCACCACAAAGCGGAACAATCAAAAATGCTTTATGTGAGGGTCCATACATATTTGTAATGGCTTGCATGTTTGCAACTGCTGTTGGTGTCGCCCCCATACCAAAACCACAATGACCTGCCGCCAATACTGCTGCATCGTAATTTTTGCCCATCACACGGAAGGTTACAAAGGCTGCATATAATGCCATTGTTAAGGTTTGTGCAGTCAAAATCACCACCAACGGGCCTGCAAGATCGGCAAGTTGCCACAATTTCAACGACAACAACGCCATTGCTAAATATAATGACAATGCTGCATTTCCGAAAACATCAATCGCGCGATCAAACATTTTCACACGTAATACACTTTCAAGAATATTACGTAGAATTACACCGCCACCAAGCGCCCAAACAAATGTTGGTAACTCATACCACTGACCTTTGCTATAACCCGTCATAAAGTCTGCAAATGCAAGACAGGCAGCAAATAAACCAAGAGTTGTAATGGCATTATCGGCAGTAATTAAACGAACTTGATGCGGATATTCAAAAGGTACATATTCGCCTAGTTCACTGCTTTCATGTTGATTCTGAGCATTATTATCTTGATACGTTTTAGGATCAGATAGTTGGTAACGGTTGATCAGCAATTTTGCCAATGGACCACCAATAATACCACCAATAATCAAACCAAATGTTGCAGATGCCATGCCGAGTGCAAGCGCACCTTGAATGCCATGCTCAGTTTCAAGAATCGTGCCCCAAGCACCTGCCGTACCATGACCACCTGTGAGGGTAATTGAACCTGCAATTAGACCAATCAAGGGATCAAGCCCCATTAGTGTCGCAAGACTGATACCAACAAAGTTTTGCACCACAATAAAAGATGCAACACAGACAAGGAAAATTACCAAGCCCACGCCACCTTCTTTCAATTTAGCAAAGTTCGCACTTAAACCAATTGATGCAAAGAAAACCAACATGAAACTGGTTTGTAATTCACTGCTTGTAGTAACACTATAACCAAATAAGTTATGTACAAGTAATGAAACAACAGCTGCAACAAGACCACCTGCAACAGGTTCAGGAATGTTATATTTACGTAGAAAATCAATGTTATTGACTAAAAAACGCCCAAGCAATAACACAATCACTGCTGCAATAAGCGTATAAAATGCGTTAAAAGTAAATTCCATGATTACTTCCCTATGATGGAATACTTTTTGTTCTACAGTTCATTAAAAAAGGAATATAAATTCCCATACCTATTGAGCTAATATTTCAGCTTAAGTACAAAACCGTACAACAAAAAGTAGTTCGAAAAAGGATTTTTCCGCTGAATAATCAGCTACCATATAGTGCAAAGAGGATGTGAATAGAGAAAATACGAGGGGCGTTCATGGAGAGATTTCTCATATAATCTAAGAGTAAATTTTCATTGAGTCGCTAAAGATTATTCAAACAATTCAATAAAAATGGAGCCTCTGCATTGAATTTAACCCTGCATTGCCACCACACCATATATAAAACGGATCAGTTTTGTATATTTGCAAATGCCTTAATTAAAACTCAATTAAAAAAGGCTTAAAGATTCCCTCATTATGCCTTTTTTTACGCTAACATGCTTATTATTTTACAATTTCCATGATCAAGATACTTGATGCTAATTATACATTCATTTTTCTAAAAAATATTTTGCGTAAAAAAACCAGAACATTACATTCTGGTTTTTAAAGATTGAATCATCAATTAGAAGTTATACTTCGCCATCAAACCAACACGATTATCTTTATATGATTTACCTGCAAAAGTATCACGCTTACCATTGATATATTCCACGCCTAAATCAATCGGTTTAGCTGGTGAATAAATCATATTTAACCATGCTTGTTGTACTTTTTCATTTGCATCAGCATTTGATACAGCTTTTGCATAATCAGTACTATCATCAGCAAATAATGCTCCATATGCTAAAGTTGAACGTAGGTTCGGTAAAATTTTATATGTTGCACCGACCTGAACTGCAGTAAATTCGTTTTGTTCAATATCACCGTTTACAACAGAAAATGCTGAGTTACTACCATATAAATAGTTACTATTACCTACTGCATAAGAAGCGTCAGCAAATAATTTTAAATCATCTGTAACTTTAAAATCAGTACCTGCTGCAACGCCCCAACCTGTTTGGTTGTCATCTGCAGAATCTGATTTATAGTTTTCAATCATTACACGACCAGATGCACTACCACGACCTTCGGCATAACCTTGTACAACTTTTGCCGTTAACACTGGTAAGCTATATTTAATTGCTGTACCTGAGCTATTACCCTCTTCCGCTGCAACAAAAATTTTAGTGGCTGGTGCTAAATTATATGAATAACGAACCTGTGGAATACGTGTTGTACCCCCTCCAAGATTTGTTGCGAAGTCAATCATCTCTGGTGCATGACCCGCTAAGAAATTTGAAGTTGTTTGACCAAATAACCAATTGTTATACGTTAAATATGCATGGCGAATACGTAATGCTTCGTTGGTCCCCGCAAAGTCAACCTCAACCTTACCACCGACTTTTGCATCGCCGACTGGGGTATCAAAATCTAAACCTAAACGTGTTGTCTTTGCAGTCGCACGAAGTTTATCTTGAGCTTCACCTTTACTTTTACTTACAGCGTTGAAGTCATCATCCGCACCTTCAATAATATAGTTTGCATCACCACGGACAAAACCATACAAATTAACATTTGCACCATTTTTAGATTTCAATCCAGCCAATGGCGCAATAACCGCAGGCTGTACCTTTACGTCAGCTAAAATAACTTGTTGCTGCTGTTGGATTTGTTGCTGTTGTTGAACCAATGCTTTAAGCGCCTGTACCTCTTCACGAAGTTGCTTCACTTCTGCATCTGATGCAGCATTCGCAGATGTCATCATCAACGCAGTTACAGCGACAGCTAAACCCTGTTGAAAAAAAGATTTACGGCTAATAATTTGACCCATGAAACATTCCTCGTCTTTATAAAATATAAACATCCGTGCGATATGATTTTTAAAACCTGTATATGACTAAAAATCATTTTTTTTGTTTTGATCAGGCAGTACATAAGAGTGACTGCATAAATAAAAACAAAACACCAATGTGTGTTGCTGAATTATGTAAGCATTGATATTAAGTTAAAACATAAAAGTAACATTTTGTGTATAAACCCTACACAGTTGTAATCTAGCTTAACTAAACTGCTTAATTAAAATCAGTTTTACCGAATGAAAAGTTATTTTCAATTCTTTTTTTAGATTAACTTTTCTATAATCCTTATATAGTCGGGCGCTTAGCAAATTTTCTAAATTTTATTTTTTCAATATATGCGACCATTGTATATATGGAAAAATCACATTTTTAGGCAAACCGTACTGAGTATTCTCTAATAAGACTTAACTCTTGCTTAGAGCCAAGCCTTATTTATTTCAAATAAGCACTCAAACGGTCAAATTTAATTGCTTTTCGACAGCAAAGATAGCTATCAACCCTGACAATGTGAACAACACCATCAACACAGCCATATTCAATATGACGTCCCAAAATAGAAAGTTTAAAATGATCCCACCGATCAAACCACAAGCAAATTGAGCACTGCCCATGATTGCACTTGCAGTACCTGCACGAGCACCTTGTTGTGCCATCGCAATCGCCATTGCATTGGGTCCTGTAAAACCAATACCAGAAACAGCAAGAAACATACCAAGCATAACCAAAGCCATGGGTGCTAAGGATAAGAAACCCGCTATAAGTAAAATAATTGCACCACTCACTTGAATCCACCCGCCGATTTTTAAACGCTGAAACACGCTAAAGCGTCGAGCTAATTGCTTATTACATGCAGAAATTAAAATAATCCCCATTGCATTTAGAGCAAAGGCGAAAGCGAACTGTTTTTGCGTTAAACCATAACCATCCATGAAAACAGCAGACGCAGAACTGATATAACAAAATAAAGATGCCCCACTTAAGCAACCTGCCAACATAGGTAAACGAAAGCTCTTATCTTGTAAAATACTGCTATACAGAATCAACACTTGTTTGAAGTTTAATTTTAGGCGATTTTCAACTTTCAGCGTTTCATCAAAAAAGAAATGCACACACAGCAAACAAATCAATCCTATGATTGAAAGTAAGATAAAAATGCCCTGCCATTCAAAATACTGCAACATCACTGCACCAATCACAGGTGCCATAACAGGTGCAACTCCCATCACGATCATCATTTGAGCAAAAGCTTGTGCAGAACTTTGTACATCCAAACAATCTCGAATGGCAGCACGTGCCATCACGACACCGACGCATCCACCGAGTGCTTGTAATATTCTTGCTGCAATCAGCGACCAATGATCAGGTGCCAATATGCACAATAGACTTGCTACTGCATACAATGCCATTCCAAAATACAGAGGTTTTTTACGCCCAATTCGATCACTAATTGGACCATAAATCAGCTGACCAATCGCCAAGCCCATAAAATATGCAGGCAAGGTATTGGCAATTTGTAAAGTGCTGACCTGAAAGTCTTCAGCCATTTGTGGTAAGGCTGGCAAATACATATCAATGGATAAAGGACCCAATGATGTAAATAATGCCAATAGCATGATCCAAAAAATTGAATAGGGCTTCCCAATGTTTTTTTCTGACATATGCTTATTTCAATTATAAATATCGAACAGAGCAGACAAGTTTACACACTCCATAGTATGATTTCACCTACAGAAAAGTGAATATTCACGCTTAAAATTGAATAGTGATACGGCTAAAATCCACCTGACCTGTATAAGGACTCGCGCTTGAACCCCTTGCTGGAAAAACTGCGTAAAGCGACCTATAACACGACATTTATGTATAACTTGCGAATGATTATTGCTTTCGCAGGTACTGCATTTATCCCCTATTTTTTAGATCATCAAATTATGACTATTCCACTCACTTTGGGTGTAGTTGCAGCAGGTTTAAGTGACATTGATGATCGCTTTTCTGTACGGATTTTGAATCAAGTTTATACTTATATTGGATTTTTTATTACCGCCGTATCAGTCCATCTTTTATTTCCTTACCCCATCATATTTGCTTTAGGATTGATTGTTTCCTGTATTGGCTGGATTTTGCTTGGTTCACTCGGTAGACGTTATGCCACTATTTCTTATGGTTGTTTAGTTGTTTCAGTCTACTCAATGCTTGGTGTACATTTATTTGAACACTGGTATTCACAGCCACTCTTACTCGTTATTGGAGCAATGTGGTACGGTCTAATCTCAACCATCAGTTTTTTATTGTTTCCTGTTCGTCAGGTGCAAGACAAACTTGCTCAATGTTATTCAGCGCTTGGTAATTTCCTATTTTCAAAATCGAATCTATTTGATGTCGATATGACACCTGAAAGTTATCAGCAAAGTATGATTGGACTCTCGATGGAAAATGGCAAGCTCATTGCTCTTTTTAATGAGCTACGAACGGCATTGTTGACCCGCCTTAAAGGTGACCGAGGACAAAGGGATACCCGCCGTAGCCTACAGTATTATTTTGTCGCACAAGATATTCATGAACGGGCTGATTCCTCACATATTGATTATCAAAAATTAGCAAAAGTATTTGAACACAGCGATATTCTGTTTCGTTTTCAACGTATTTTGTCCTTGCAAGGAAAAACCTGTAACGACCTCGCAGAGAGTATTCTACATCGTACAACATACAGTCATAGTAACCGTGTTGAGCATGCTTTCAAAAACTTACGTAAATCTTTAGAAAAACTTCGCCAAGATCAACAATATGATCCCGTGTGGATTAATGCTCTCTTTTCACTCTATCAAAACTTAAAATCGATTGATGCTCAACTACGTAATGTTGAAACCATTCGTAATTTAACCGTCGAAAAAGACAAGCATGTTGAAAATCAATTACGTGATGATGACCTCAAAGGTTGGGATGATGTAATTTCTAGAGTCAAACAACATCTAACGCCTGAATCGGTTCTCTTTAGGCATGCCATTCGTGTTTCTATTGTTTTATTTATTGGCTATGTCTTTGTTCAACTGACTAATATCCAATATGGCTATTGGGTATTACTTACGGCTCTGTTTGTCAGCCAACCTAACTTTAACGCCACCAAACGCCGACTACGTTTACGTATTTTAGGCACACTTGGGGGAATTATTGCAGGCTATGCCATTCTATTTTTTGTACCATCCATTGAAGGACAACTACTTCTACTGGTCATCAGTGGCGTATTATTTTTTGAATTACGTAGTAAACAATATGCACAAGCAACCGCCTTTATTACCGTGTTGGCACTCATTAATTTCAATTTAGATGGTATTGGTCTAACTGCAGCATGGCCTCGCATGGTTGATACAATTTTAGGTTGTGCTTTAGCATGGTTTGGTGTCAGCTTTATTTTCCCTGACTGGAAATTCCGTCGCTTGCCTCGCACCATTCAACGCTCTCTTGAAGCCCAATGTGCCTATTTAAATGAAGTGATTCAACAGTATCATCATGGTCGGCAAAATAGTTTAAATTATCGTGTAGTTCGCCGTGCAGCGCACAATACCGATGCTGATGTCGCATCACTCATTTCAACCCTTGCTACCGAACCTGATTTTGATCCTGTACAAAAGGCACAAGCCTTTGAGTTTTTATGCCTAAATCATACTTTTATTAGCTATATTGCGGCTTTGGGTGCACATCGAGAAAAAATAGAAGATCCTGAAATATTGGCATTACTTGACACTGCTTTAGAAGATATTCAAGGTGCACTATTACATGATGAGGTTCCTGATTTGACCACGCACAATATGCTACAAAGCATTCGTTTACGTTTAAATCAATCAGATGAAAACTCAGAAAAATCCTTAATAATTTTGCAGCAACTCTCGTTAATGTTTAGTATCTTGCGACAACTCAGTACCTTAAAGCAAAGCCTGAGCCATGACCGAGATAATCATTCAACGGAACTGGCTTCATTATAAGAAACACACCTAATTCATCACACTCAAAATCGTACATGGCGCAAGCATATAAACGATTAAATTGAATGGTAAATTGGTACAATATACTCACTGATTGTATTGTTTTAATGCTAAACTCTGCTCAGTTTTACATATTATTTTTTGACACTATGACCGCAAAAAACGTTTACGCCTACACACTGCAACCTGTTCCTTATGAAGTTTCTGAAGAAGAACAGCGTTATGCCCAACTGATGATTTGGCGCAGTACCAACAAAATTGGGATGAAAGCATGGGCTATTATGGCTGTGGTTACAGCCATTTCCATTCTCGGTTTATTGTTCATCAAAAACTATTCAACTGTGATTTTCTGGGTTGCATTAGCCTGTGTTGCTATTTATCTCTTAGTTCGAAAATTCGGTCTAGAATGGTACGTAAAACGTAAAATGAATGAATTTCCTGCGCAGGAAATTAAAGGTATTCAGCTTGGTGTACAACCTCATGGTATCGTGATGCGTCAACAAATGGGTGCCCAACAAGGTGTTGCAACGATTGGTTGGAAAGATATTTATGAATGGTACAACGCACCCGATTTTATGTTGGTCAATTTCAAAATTAAAGATCAACAAGGTGCATACATCTTACCAAAACGTATGAATAGCAAAAATTTTCCTTTTGAAACGATACGCAAACATTTAAAAGAAAGTGTGGGTGAAGCAAAACCCCTTTAAGCATTTATGATGTTAAAAATCCTCCCTTTGTGGAGGATTTTTTATATTGTCCCATTCTATATAAATTTATACCTATGTATCTCAGCTAAATACCACAACAACCTACTCAATTCGCTTTAAAGTTAGAACAGAACAATAAAAATATGAACAGTAATGATAATGAGAATAAATATTATATGAGAATCCATTTTTTCTACTAATTCTTAAGCTATAATTTGCACGACAAAACTCAGCCTGACATTCATCATGTTTAAAAAAACATTTTTCCAGATTCACTGGTTTTTAGGGATCACTGCGGGACTTATTCTGTCTATCATGGGCGTAACAGGTGCTATTTATTCCTACGAACAACAAATTACCCGATGGCTTAATCCAGACAGTTATACTGTTCAGGTTGAAAATAAAGCTAAAATGACGCCTGCGGAATTGTATCAACACTTCCAAAGCACACAACCTGAAATGAAGATCAACAGTATCACTATTGCCAAAGCTGCTGAAGAATCTTCAACCATTAACTATGCCAAAGAAGGTGCCCGTCGTGGTGCGACTTTAATGGTCAATCCTTATACTGCGGCAACACTTCCCGAAGTTAAAGGCAAAGATTTTTTCCAATTTATTCAGCAACTCCACCGTAATTTAACTGTCGGCCCTGTCGGTAAACAAATTACTGGTGCATCTACATTAATGCTGATTTTCTTTGTACTCAGTGGTTTGTACTTACGTTGGCCTAAAAAACATTCTTTTAAACAATGGTTTGTCATTAAGCCAAAACTTAAAGGTCGTAATTTCCTTTGGGATTTACATGCCGTTGTTGGTACTTGGGTCGTAATTTTCTATCTATTATTGGCATGTACAGGATTATATTGGTCGTATGACTGGTGGCGTAGCGGCATGTTTAAGGTGATGGGCGTTGAACAGCCTAAACCTGAAATGCAAGCTACTGCTGGTGGTGAAGGGCAAAAACGTGCTCAAGGTGAGAATAACAATCCACAATCACAAGAAAATCGTGGACAACGTGTTGAACGCACTCAAGGTGATGCCCCAAATTCACAACAAGTTCGTGGGCAAGATGCTGAACGAAATATAGATTCATCTAAATCTGAGAAAAAAGGCTTAAAACCAGAACAGATTAATCTTGCTCTAACACAAAGTTGGACAGGCTTTAATTCTAAAATTGGTCGAGATTATTCAAGTGCGACATTAAGTATTCCAAAAAAAGCAGATGGACAAATGGAAATTTCATTTGTTGATGCCACTCCTCAACATGAACGTGCACGCAATAAAGCGACCTTTAACTATCAAACCAATCAAATTGAAAAGCTTGATTTATATGAAGATAAAAAGCTTAATGAAAAAATCATGGGCAGTATGCTTCCTGTGCATCGAGGTAGTTTTTTTGGCCCAGTCTACCAATTCATTGCTATGCTTGCAGCACTTGCAATGCCGTTATTCTTTGTAACAGGTTGGATGCTTTACCTTAAACGTCGTAAGCAAAAAAAATTAACGCTTGCAGCAAAAGGTGGTATTACTGGACAAGGTCTTACACAAAATATTGACCCAAATGCAACACCTTGGCTCATTGCTTATGCAACACAAACCGGTGTTGCTGAACAATTGGCTTGGCGTACTGCAATAAGTTTACAAGAAGCAAAGCAACCGACGATTGTAAAAGCTGTACAGCAATTGACGGTTGATGATCTAATGCAAAATAGCCAAATTCTGTTCATTGCAAGTACTTATGGTACGGGTGAAGCACCTGATCTTGCATCAGTATTTGAAAAAAAAATATTGAGTCAAAAACTTGATCTCAGCCACCTCAAATTTGCTGTTTTGGCACTTGGTTCAAAAGAATATCCAGATAGTTATTGCTTATTTGGTCATAGCATTGCCAAATGGTTAAAAGATAATGGTGCTACAGCTTTATTTGAAACCATTGAAGTTAATAACAGTAATAATGATGACATTCAACGTTGGAATACAGCACTAACAGCAAGCACACAACTTGATTTACAAACGATGTCGATTGATAAAGTTTTTGATCAATGGAAGCTGACAAAATGTAAATTGCTCAATCCAAATAGTTTGGGTGAACCTGCCTATCATATTGAGCTACAAGCGCATCATGATGTGACTTGGCAAGCTGGTGATATTGCTGAAATTCAACCAGGTAATAGCCAAAATCGTATTGATCACTTCCTGAAATCACAAAGTATTTCTGGTGATACTATCGTACCATCATTACAAATGACGCTTGCACAAGCACTATGGAATCGTGACTTAACGGTTACCATCCAACCTTTCCAAAATGTCGAACAACTGCTTACTCAACTACCAGCCTTACCAAGCCGAGAATACTCCATCGCAAGTATTCCTGAGCAACATCGTTTAGCTTTAGTTGTACGTCAGCAACGTGATGCTCAAGGTGAATTGGGGCTTGGTTCAGGATGGTTAACACAACATGTATCTGTAAAAGATACGGTTGCTTTGCGTATTCGCAGTAATGAATCCTTCCACCTCATCACCGATGATCGTCCAATTATTTGTATTGGTAATGGTACGGGTATTGCGGGCTTACTTAGTCTACTCTCTGCACGTGCGCATTTAGGCTATACAGAGAATTGGCTCATTTTCGGTGAACGCCAACATAATGTTGATTACTTCTTTAAAGACACCATTCAAGCTTGGCAAAACACGGCTATGCTGAAACGTCTTGATCTTGCATTCTCTCGGGATCAAGAGGAAAAAATCTATGTCCATCATAAACTTCGTCAAAATGCAGATGAATTAAAACAATGGATTAGCAATGGCGCAGTGATTTATGTTTGCGGTAGTATTCAAGGTATGGCGACGGATGTCGATCATGCTCTGAATGATATTTTAGGCGCTGATCTGATCGATGAACTTCGTCAACAAGGGCGTTATCGCAGAGATGTCTATTAATTAATATGCTTTAATCTTTATTAATTTAAATATTTACATCTGACAAAATAACAAACGGGCAAATTGCCCGTTTGTTATTATTTTTAATATCCGTTTTGATCAATTATTTTCACAATAAAAATCAACCAAATTAAACATGAAAAAATACATAAGACGACGTAAACTTAAACAACTCAGAATACATACCCATTTTTTTGAATATGCAAACAAAAATATTCCGTCTACTTTTACTTATTATCGGTCTTGCGCTCTTTCTTGATGGTTTTATTCTATTTTTATTCAAAAAAATGCATTTAGGAACCATTATCCCTCTTTTGGTAGGTATTGTTTTTATCGGCACTGCATTGGCTTGGCACAAAATTCAAAATTATTTAAATCAACACGCACGACTACGAGATTTTTGGCATATAGGTTGGATCGGATTTATAATATGGTGCATCAGTCTTGCAGGATTTTTTTTATATATTCATCGCTCCAATTTGCAACCTACAATACATCAACCCGTACAAGCAATCATTGTACTTGGTAGCGGAATCACACAAGGAAAACCTTCAGCAGCATTGGTAGCCCGTTTAGACAGTGCAGCGAGCTTTGCAAAACAACAAGCGAATATTCCAATTATTGTCAGTGGTGGTCTAGATTATGGTGAAACCATCACCGAAGCTGAAGCAATGGCAAAGTACCTACAAGAACAACATGCAATTTCGACACAGCGTATTTTATTGGAAGATCAGAGTACGAGTACCGAATTGAATTTAAAAAATAGCCAAGCCATTCTTAAACAACATCACTTGAATCTACAACAACCCATTGCGATTGTCACAAGTGATTTTCATACATTACGTGCAGAAGCAATCGCGCATAAACAAGGTTATAGCAACGTCTTGATGATCTCTGCACCAACCCCACTGAGCATACGTTATAATGCATGGCTCAGAGAGTATTTTGCTTATTTAAGCGGTTGGTTGCTCAACGAATACTAATTGAATTGCCTCATTTCATTTTAACTGCTGACTTTTTCATGAAGGCGAATTTTACGTGGCAATGGCACTGAACCACTTTTAAATATATTTGGCGTGGTCAGTTGCACATGATAAAGATATTTTTTCAAGTCTATGAGAAACTTATCCCCTGAAACCAGAACATTTTGTCCTTCTGGGGTTAAGTTAATAGATAAAATTTTGTTATTTTCACGAATAAATGGAATCATTTTTTCTACAAACTGAATCAATGCAATTTCTTCTACTTGGTAGTTTTCCCAATTACCTTTTTGTAATAGTTGCGCAAGCGATTTAGATTGCCAAACAGCTAACGTTTGCTGTCCTGATGGGGTCGCACATAGTGCCCAACCATCTTGATAAAGTGCGTATACTTTACCTTGTTGAACAATATTTTCGATAAAAATACGATATTGATCTGTAGCACTATTATTCTTTTGTGTGGCATTTAACGCAGCCTTGCGTTGATAAGGATTTCTCATAACCATGGCTTATAATTAAAATTATAAAGTGAGTTTATCTAAAAATAACGATAAGGTATAGCAATGACAGATAAGAATATAGAATTAGATGATTTAAATTTAAAATATAACGTAGGAATATTGAAATATGGTGGGCGCTGACGGGATCGAACCGCCGACATTCTGCTTGTAAGGCAGACGCTCTACCAACTGAGCTAAGCGCCCTTAAAAGTTCTACTATGTAAATGGCGCAGCGGACGGGACTCGAACCCGCGACCCTCGGCGTGACAGGCCGATATTCTAACCAACTGAACTACCG
>NZ_JBLYZK010000037.1:0-24287 GCF_048551395.1 Acinetobacter sp. TY1 | reverse complement strand
TTATACCAAATTACTCTTTTAGTTCGCTTTTAGCCTATTTATTCAACAAAATTACTCTAAATAATCTGATTCTTTTACACTAATCTCAATATAAAAGCCTCAAAAACCCCAAATTCAACTAATCTTTCAACATCAAGCTCTTTTTCTCTATCTGACTTAAATGGATTTCACCTTATCTGTGAATTACATATTCAATAAAATGGTTTTTTATTTTATTTATTGTTGTAAATTGCTATATCGCTTCTTCTAAAGCATCAGCATTACCCTCTTTGCGCTGTTCAATTTGAGCTGATAATTTTAAAATATCCTGATACAGCACATTAAACTGTTTCACTTGAGCATCATTCTTAAATAAAATTTGATCTCCTTTTCGCTCCCACTCATATTTCTTTAACATTGCTAACATTTCATCTGCTTTATTAAAAACTTGTATTTCAAGCATAATCAAAGAACTTTCTTGATCATGTTTCAAATTTTTTTCTAATTTTTCTTCTAGTGGTTTACGTAATTCACGATCAATATCGAGCTTTTTAACTTGAGCAAGCGCCTCATTTTTATTAAGTTCATTTTGTTTTAAATACTTCTCTGAAGCTTGATGTGCTGTTTGTAGCATTAATTCTGTTTCTTTATAGGCTTGCTTACTGTCCTTGTCTAAACGGTTAACATTTAAAAATTGATCCCACTTCACTGTTTTTAATTCACGTAAGTATTGATTCCTTGTTTCAGCATTCTTTACCCAATAATTCAATACAAACTCTGACAATACCTTATAGTCACCGTGTAAACGTTCATCATGTACATTCAGCTCAATGGGTTTCGACCAATCCTGTGCCTGTTCATACAATTGTTCCATTTTTTCAGACATCACCAAATCAAAAGTCTGACGTTCAGCTTCATTCTTTTTCAATGAATAATGTTGATAGCCCATAATAGATGCCACTATGGCAATCAAAACAATGAGGAAAATAACAAAACGGCGCATATCGACCTCTATATTGATGCTCTTTTTATATAAGGAAGCATAACTTTAAACGTTAAATTTGTGTATTTTTTTTGATCAAATTAATGAGTTACATTATTTTACGGTGTAATAATCTAATGAAATATAAGGTATATATTTATAAAGTTTGCCGTGAATAATAGATAAAAATGACGAAAACCATAAAAACCACCCGTAATTATAATGTGATTTCAGCCATTCTTGCTTTCGTGCTTTGGGGTGGATGGACATTTTATATCAATACAAAAATGGACAGCCTACAACACGGAATCATTTCAGGCTTAACTCAAGGGGTCTGTAGCTTCGTTATCACACTATTTATGACTTTTTTAATTGATAAACAATTCAATTATTTTACAAATGATCTTGCTAAACTTTGTCTTCCACCTGTTTGTACAGTTTTACTAACTGGGAGCTTTTTAATACTTGTGCATCATTTGATTGGTACACCTTCTATAGTGTATACCCTAGCGCCGGTACTCACCGTGGCATTTTTATTTGCCATCTTTACCAATTTAAAACTCTACCGTACTTATAAAAATCAGCCTCATCTTCAAACGTAGATAATTTTCAATATCAGTTTGTTTACTTACACCTCTAAAAGACCTAAGAATCAGAGTAATCACCTATGCAACAACATGATCCAAGTGAAGCAAGACGACCACTCAAAGTCCGAGGGAATCAACTGAGTAAAAACGTTGCACGTTGGCTTAGTCAAAAGTCAATTACACCCAATCAAATTTCAATTTTGAGTATTGTCTTTGCCTTGTTATCCGCAATGTGTTTTCTGCTTTCAACACAAAATTTAAGTATGCGTCCATTTTGGCTAATCGCTGCTGCACTTCTAATTCAAGGCAGGTTATTGTGTAATTTATTTGATGGTATGGTCGCCATTGAAGGTGGGAAATCAACGGCTTCAGGTGAATTATTTAATGACATTCCTGATCGTATTTCTGATCCACTCATTATTATAGCTGCAGGATATTCCGTTCTAAGCTCAGTTTGGGGAGCAGAACTTGGATGGTTAGCCACTTTACTTGCTGTACTCACAGCGTATGTCCGAACATTAGCAGTTTCTATGGGCGCACCATCAAATTTTGCAGGACCGATGGCGAAACAACATCGTATGGCATTACTCACTGTCGCCTGTTTTGCGACAGCAATCGAATATTATGTGTGGCAACATGATTTTGTCATGTTCGGCGCTTTAATCATTATGAACATTGGTTGTGTTTTCACACTTATCAAACGAACAACCGCAGCTTATTATTTCTTAGAAAATAAGTAATCGATGTACAAAACTTTAAATCTGACCGAAACGCCCTCATAATTACAATCTGTTTATAAAATTTTGAGAAAGCCATGCGTGTAGATATTTGGTCAGACATCGTTTGTCCGTTTTGTTATATCGGAAAAAAACGTTTAGAAGCTGCTGCTGAACAAGCGGGTGTTGAGCTCGAAATTCATTGGCATAGCTTTGAACTTGATCCTGAAGCGCCACCTCGCCAAGAAATTTCTAACTCTGAACGCTTGGCTCAAAAATATAACCGTACTATTGCTGAAGTAGAAGATATGCAACGCAATATTGCGGAAATGGCAAAAGCTGAAGGCATTGAATTTAACTGGGAAAATGCTAACTCAGGCAATACCTTTAATGCACACCGTATTGTGCATTTGGCACAAAGCAAAGGCTTAGGCTCAGAAGCCAAAGAAGCTTTATTTTATAGTTATATGACGCAAGGCTTACCTATTGGCGAACGTGAAACACTTGAAGATGTTGCTTCACGTATTGGTTTAAACCCTGTAGAAGTGGATGATGTCCTCGATTCAGACGAATTTGCTGACTTTGTTAAATTTGATGAGCAAGTTGCACATGAACAGCTAAAAGTAACAGGTGTACCTTTCTTTGTTTTTGATCAACGTGTGGCTTTAGCAGGTGCTCAACCTCGTGAAGTTTTTTTACAAGTATTTGAACAAACACTGAATACCGCCGATCAAGCTACTATAGAACAATCAACTGATGCACTTGTCTGCAATGATGATCAATGCGACGTTCCTGAAAAATAAGTCTTAATCATTGCACTTAAATCCACAATATTATGGGTTTAAGTGCATTACAGTATGCTAATAATTTACTAAAACATGAATAAAGATACAAAAGATAGATATAATTCTTCAATATTTGACTATATTTTAATCAAATTATCACTTATTCTTTAACTGTAGATTCTTCTTAAACATGCGCTGTAAGTTTCTATTTTTTTTGATGAACTTAATTTAAGTCATCTTTTTACTAAATCCTCTTCCGTAGAGGATTTTTAGTTTTCTAATTTGGCTTAAAGTCACATAAACTACAAATGCATAAAAGTAAGCTGATATTTGTTCATATACCGCTATTCAACACGATTTAGCTCATTTTATTGTATCGTATTTAAACAAATGTCCCATTATGACTACCTTATAAACAGTTTTTCTGTCATATTCAGATTAGAATATGACATCTTAAAATTGTCCTACAATTTTTAACGCTGATGACATACATCTCAACAGAATTTTTGCTTTAGCGTAGGAAACTAGTCCGACTAGTTTCCTTTTTTTTATGTTTATATTTGAAATAAGTCACTCAATTACACAGATGATGTAATTGATTTAAAATAACAACTTTCAATTTATAAAGATCTTTGCTACAACTTAAATATTCCCTTTGATTTTGGCACTTTTTCAGCCAATTCAAACGTCATCTGCTGAATACTTTTACAATCTATCAATTCAATTGATTGAGTTATTGTTCTCAGCCCAAAAAAATGGGGTATTTATGAAGATAAAACAATACAATATCTATTTCATGTTTTTACCCTTGGTTTGCTCCTCCTTGTTGAGCATGACAGTGCATGCTCAAACAGAATCGGACTATAAAATTCCATCAATTAAAGATCAAAATTTAAAGTGGACAGATGCAATTCCTCGAATGGTTGATGCAACGCCAACACTCTTTCCTGAGGAATCTAATCAATCCATCGTATTACCCACTCAAGACACAGAAGATATGACTTGGGCAGATCGTCAACAAAAATCGATACGAAATTGGGCTGACCGAACAGCACATAAAATGGATGATTGGTTCGGTGAAACCAATCCTGAGCAACCCGCAAGTGCAACGCTCAGAGTTATTGTTGATAATCGATGGAATAAACATGATGATTATGACATTAAACCAAGAATTAGAGGACGGATTAAATTACCCACACTCGAAAATAGATTAAGTGTCGTTTTTGGTGATGATTCTTTAGATAATGAAATTCAGAACAATATTGCGATTACCAATGAAAATCCAGGCAATAATCCCAATAAAACAATAGATAGCAAACGAATTAAAGATGACAATGCCTCTATTGCCCTACGTTGGTCACAAATTTCAAAAAGCCTGCCTTTTGAAACTGATGTAGATTTAGGTATCCGTTCTGGTGATGATATTTATGCACGTTTAAAAGCCGAAAAAACATGGACATTAGAAAATGACTTTTATTTTCATGCAGAGCAAATTTATCGTTATGGTATCGATAGTGAAAACTATTTACGTACCAATTTAGAAATTAGCCATGCTCGCCCAAACCAGGCACTACTTTCGAATCAGTTTTATATCACCTATGCCGATGATCAAGATGATGATCTCACTTGGGATAACAGAACTTATCGACAGCATCAATTTTTTCAAGGCAACCGTTTTAACTATGGTATTTACACAGGCGGGTTTTATAATAATGATGATCTGCGTCTAAACAGTTGGGGACCCTTTATTTCGTGGCGTCAACCCGTTTTACGTGAATGGTTTTATGTGCAAGGTGATCTGAATTATTTCAATGATCATCGGGAAGATAAAAGCCACTATCCGAGTGCTTTGTTGCGTTTAGAAGCTTTATTTTAAGCTTACGTTGAATATCTAGATACTGATTACTCTACATATTGTGGATAAGTTCAGACTTATCCACTGATATCTGAAATAACTAGACTATTATATTTTTTCTATTTTATACAATTCGAATATAAACTATAAAAAAGCCTATCATTACGATAGGCTCTCTCAACAAAAATTACTGCTTATTTGAGTAATAGGTTGTTAATACGTTTTACATATTCGGCAGGGTCAGCAGGTAAACCACCTTCTGCAATCACTGCTTGGTCGAAGATCACATTCGCAAGATCATCAAACTGCGCCGAACCCTCAAGTTTTTTTACCAAAGGATGTTCAGGGTTAATTTCCAAAATTGGTTTCGATTCAGGCACTTCTTGACCTGCTTGTTGTAGCATACGAATCAATTGTGGAGAAAGTTCACCTTCACTTGTTACAAGACACGCAGGAGAATCGACTAAACGTGTCGTTACACGAACTTCTTTAGTTTTAGCTTTCAATGCATTAGAAAGTTTATCAACTACAGGTTTAAATTGTTCTGCCGCCGCTTCAAGTGCTTTCTTCTCTTCTGCGTCTTGTAAATCACCAAGGTCTACTGCACCTTTTGATACATTTTGCATTGGCGTACCGTCAAACTCATGTACAAATTCCATTGCCCATTCATCAACACGATCAGCCATCAACAACACTTCAATGTCTTTTTTACGGAACAATTCAAGTTGTGGTGAGTTTTTAGCTGCAGCAAGACTATCCGCAGTAACAAAATAAATTGCTTTTTGACCTTCTTTCATACGCGCTTTATAGGCTTCAAGTGAGGTCGAAACATCATCATTTTGTGAAGTTGAGAAACGTAGAAGTTTTAGGATGCGTTCACGGTTACCTATGTCTTCACCTAAACCTTCTTTAATCACTGAACCAAATTCAGCATAGAATTTTTTGAATTTCTCTTGATCTGCTTCATCTTCCGATTTCGCTAAACCATCAAGCATGGTCAATACACGTCGTGCATTCCCTTCACGGATAGTTTTCACATCACGGCTTTCTTGTAAAATTTCACGGCTCACGTTCAATGGTAAATCGGCACTATCGACTACACCTTGTACGAAACGTAAATAGTTAGGAATCAGGTTATCTGCGTCATCCATAATAAACACACGTTTCACATACAGCTTAATACCTGCTTTCGCTTCACGTGTAAAAATATTCGCAGCTGCTTTAGATGGTACATAAAGCAATTGGGTATATTCGGTGCTTCCCTCAACACGGTTATGTGCCCAAGCCAATGGTGCATCAAAATCATGGCTTAAATTTTTATAGAACTCAACATACTGTTCTTCAGTAATTTCATTTTTGCTACGTGTCCAAAGTGCACTAGCGGAGTTAATTACTTCCCATTCATCTGTTTTCACATACTGACCTGGCTTCGCTTCTTCGCCTTCAGCAACTTCTTCTTGCTGCCAAACTTCTTTTTGCATTTCGATTGGTAAGCTGATGTGATCAGAATATTTATTGATGATTTGTTTAACTTTATAAGCATCTAAATAATCTAAAGCATCTTCACGTAAATGCAGAATAATATCTGTTCCACGTGAATCCTTTACGATTTGCTCAACTTCAAAATCACCTGTTCCACCACTAATCCAACGCACACCTTCCGAAGTATCTAAACCTGCACGACGAGATTCCACAGTAATTTTATCTGCAACAATAAAGCCTGAATAGAAACCAACACCAAACTGACCAATCAATTGTGCATCAGATTTTTGATCACCTGAGAGCTTAGACATAAAGTCTTTAGTGCCCGACTTAGCAATCGTACCTAAATTATCAATTGCTTCTTGCTCGCTTAAACCAATCCCGTTGTCGGAAATGGTCATCGTTTTGGCTTCTTTATCTAAACTCACACGGACATGTAAAGTCGGATCATTTTCATAATACTCAGGATGATTAATACCTTCAAAACGCAATTTGTCACATGCGTCAGAAGCATTTGAAATCAATTCTCGTAGGAAAATATCAGGGTTAGAATAAAGAGAATGCGTGACCAAATGTAAAAGTTGGGCTACTTCTGCCTGAAAACTATGTTTTTTTGTACTTTGCTCGCTCATCGATCGTTCCTTAAAATTAAAACACTTTTTATTGAATGCTTTAGAGATGGAGGAACATCAGGTGATTTCAAGGTATTGCGTAAAAAAATTTAAAAAGGACCCTGTTTATAAATTCGATTCATTTCCAAATCGAGTTTCTGTTGACGCATTTTATACACTTCAGCCAAGCACTGAACATTACTCTGACATTGATCTCGTAAAACGAGCCATTTCACTTGCTGATCTCGAATCACCCCACGATTACCCATCGGAACCAATTTACGCACAATATTATAAGTGGTTGCCATTTTCACATCGGCATCATTAATTTCACGTTGCGCACAAATGGTACGTTCCGAAGCCATCGTCGCACGGTCACAATCAAAACTTGCTGCCTGAGCCATCTGAAATACGCCTAAACCTAACAATAATCCAATAATTCTAATCTTCATTTTTCATTCTTCTTTATGTTCAGCAAATGAGCTTAAAAAAATTTGCAATAAACTGATAGGACTTTTTATGCCTATTTTCTATTAATTGCTAAATGGTCAAAATATACAGATATAAAAAAACCTCAGTAGAACTGAGGTTTTTCACTACCAAGTCTAAATTAGAACTTGTAGCTATAACCAATTGTATAAACAATAGGATCAATATCTAAATCAAATTTTGCAGCCGTTACATCACCAGCTTTTACTGTGACTTCAGGGCTTAACTGTGCATAACGCGCATCAAAATAAACACCCCAGTTTTTCGCATCAGCAGGTTGGAAATTTACACCAATCTGACCTGCAACACCATAATCCTCTTTTACTTTGATATCTGTACCTGCTAAAGCACCAGATGATTGTTCATCAAATGCAATAAAAGCAGCAGCACCTACACCAATATAAGGTGTTAAACGAGTTGAGTTTTTAAAATGATATTTGGCAGTAATTACAGGTGGCAAATGTTTCACTTTTGCTGCTTTTTCACCGTCTAGTAAAATATCATGACCAATTGGTGTAGCCAATAACAATTCTGCTGAGAAGTTATCATTGAAAAAATATTCAACTGATGGCGTAAATGCAAGCTCATCATCACCTTTAACAACACCAACACCAGCAACAGCTGTATCTTGAGTTGGTGAAATTACAGAACCACCAACTTTAACTTGAAACTGACCAGCCATTGCTGAAGCAGACATCCCCATTAATGCAATAAGAGCAACTTGTTTTAACATTTTTAATACCCTAGTGTTGTTTTCGGACATATTACACACAACATTAAACGTGATGCAATACGCATTAATTAATATTTTGAAATGTTATTTTCAAGCCATTGATATTTAATAGATTTTATTTAATCTTATTAATTAGGTTGGTTTTTAAATCCAACCTAATTAATAAACTTTATTTTTCAACTATTCAATAATACTTATTATTCAATATAGAATACGAATCATTTAAGATTATAAAGATTTTATAAAACCATTGCCGCAATCCAACCAAAAATAAGCAACGGAATATTAAAGTGAATGAAGGTCGGAACTACCGTATCCCAGATATGATCATGCTGACCATCGACACCCAAACCTGCTGTAGGACCCAATGTTGAATCTGAAGCAGGTGAGCCTGCATCGCCAAGTGCTGCTGCCGTACCAATCAATGCGATAGTTGCAAGCGGTGAGAAACCAAATTGAACGCACAAAGGTACATAAATAACAGCAAGTACAGGAACACTAGAAAAAGATGAGCCTATACCTATAGTCACAAATAAACCAATAAATAACATGAGGAATGCTGCAAGGGCTTTATTGTCACCAATCGTGTGAACGACACCATTTACTAACTGATTAATATCACCTGTATGGGTCATTACGGAAGCAAAACCTGCAGCAGAAATCATAATGAAACCTACCAATGCCATCATACGCATACCTTGTACAAAGACATCATCGGCTTCTTGCCATTTGAAAATACCTGCAGCAGATAACACCGCAAAACCAACCAAACCGCCTAGAATCATCGAGTCAGAATACAACTGTGCAACAAGTGTCAAAACAATCGCAAGTAATGCCATCAAGATGGTTTTTTTCGCAATCACAGGTGCTTTTTGTGCTTCTTCAATCAGCTCTTCGCCATCAGCTTTAAGCTGATCAGAACTCACTGCGCGAAGGGGTTTATCAAGATCAATTGTAGCTACAGGCGATACATTACGATCGACATAAATACGGGGTTTACGGTAGCTTATGAATACAGCAACAAGCGTACCAATTACCATACCAAGAACAGGAATCGCCATACCCATTGGCAACATATAACTTTCTACATGCAAGTTATAAGCTGCACCAATTTTGTTGATATTTCCCATCAAAATCTGTTCAAGGAAAATTTTACCAAAGCCTACTGGTAAGAAAATGTACGTTGCCACTAAACCAAGTGTGAGCACACATGCTGCCGCACGACGGTCGAGTTTTAAATGGTTCATAACCTTTAGTAACGGCGGAACAAGCACCGGAATAAAGGCAATATGCACAGGAATTAAATTTTGAGAAAAAATTGCAGAAATGAGTAAAATAACGAGCAGTAAGTATTTAACTTTTTTTGCCTGCTTTTGGGTTGTTTCCATTCCCAATAAGCCAATTAATTTATGTGCAAGTAAATCTGGTAACCCTGATTTTGCCAAAGCCAATGCAAATGCACCCAATACTGCATATGCTAATGCAACCTCAGCACCATCGCCAAGACCATCATTAAAAGCAGCGACTGTATCAGACAGACTTAAACCAGCAACTAAACCACCTATAATTGCTGAAATGACCAAAGTTAAAACAACAGAAACGCGTAACAGTGAGAGAATGAACATCACTGCAATCGCTATAACGACAGCATTCATAGCGTAAATTACAAAAATTTGAAAGTCGAGATTTTAACAGATTCAATACAAGTAAGCTGTAATTTAGTCAAGTTGTACATTCAATGATCGAGTGATTTTCATTAACACATCACCCAATCACTGAAAAATTTAATTATTTTACTTAAAAATTATTATTTTGCGATGCGAAAGATTTGATATAACCAGCAATTTCTTCTGGTCGACTCAGTACCGCCCAGTGGTTTGCATCCACTTCAACTTTACTAAAATCAGTCGCCCATTTTGGAATTTCATCAATCAATTCTGGACTAACAAAATTATCACGTTTCAATACTACCGCTTGTACAGGGCAAATCGCATAACGCTGACGAGGCATCGTTAATCTTGGAATAAAATTGGCACGATATAATGAAATCCCCTGCTTACCATCTTGGGTAATCTTTTCATTCTTCGGTAAACCTTTTTGATGCTCTAAACGCTCGACAATTTTCCCCCAACGCTCGGCATTAAGGAAAGTCCACACACTTGGTGCAAGTACAGGCAATTGAAATGCCACGATATACCATGATTTAAAGAGCTGTTTAAAAAATTTATTTTTTTCATGTGTAAATTGATTACGCATCCAAAAAGCTGCATGGTCTAAACACGGGCCTGAAATAGTGGTATACGATAAAATCTTATCTTTAAATTTCGGTTCAGTCACCGATTCCCACGACTGAATTGAGCCCCAATCATGTGCTGCCAAGTGAAATGCACGATTAGGTAACAACTGATTCACCACGCATTCCAAATCAAGTGATAAACGCGGCAAAGCATAATCACGTATACGCTTTGGTACAGATGACTCACCTGCCCCTCGAACATCGTAAGTAATGACATAGTAATCATTTAATAGGTGCTGAATCATCGGCTCCCACACTTCCTGATTATCAGGATAGCCATGAACTAAAACCATTGCAGCTTTGTCTTTATTCCCCCATGTTTTCGCACATAGTTTTTGATTATCTTGTGTTACCACCCAATGTAATTCTGCTTGCATACTGTACCCTATTCTTTTTTATCTACTTATGTGATCAATAACACCTCTATCCATCACATTCATCATTTTATGTATTCAGTTCAGTATGTATTAAATTTTATCGATGCGTATTGACCTGATCTACAATTAAAATTTAATGATCGACAATATCGTTTTTATCTTTTATAAGGATGAATTCAATACTAAAAAAAAGCGCTTTAAGCGCTTTTTATAAAAAATAATTTATTTCTTCTGTTCAATAGCCGCACCAGCACCACCACCGAGAGCACCACCAATAGCTGCACCCGCATTACCACCAAAGATTCCTTTACCAATTGCGGCACCTACACCTGCACCAATACCACTGTATGTTGCATTGCGGTTAGAACCATTTTCAACTTTACTACCTACAGCAGCACCACCACCTGCACCAAGCGCACCGCCAACACCACCACCAACGTGATTACCTACACCACCACCCACTGCACCACCTAATGCTGCGGCACCAATACGCTTATCATTGGCAGACATGTTTTCACAACCCGCGAGTAGTACTACTGGAAGCATTGCTGAACATAAAACTAATACTGATTTTTTCATGACTAAATTCCCTTAAATATAGCTCTATTCAGGATACTCTTTTTCACATTATCGATTGATTACATTGTGTTATTTTTCATACCCTTTTGTAGTTTTATCGCCACTTTTTCTTCATTTCTGAGCATCACTAGACACCCAAGTAAAAGCATGATTAAAAAAATAAAGTCATAATAAAATAGAAAAAATTTATGTTGTTATAACATTTACCATTTTTATTTTATTCAATATAAAAAATAAAAAAAGACGCCCTTAGGCGTCTTTTTTCATTTCAAACTTTAAATAATATTCTTAGAAAGAATCTTCGTTTAATGCTTGAGAGAATGCTTGATCTACTTCAGAAAAGTCATTTACAAGCTCATGTTCAGCAGCTTCTGCTTCCTGACGACGACGCTCTAAATGATAAGCCAAACCTGTACCCGCTGGGATCAGACGACCTACAACTACGTTCTCTTTCAAGCCACGTAATTCATCTTCTTTACCTGTTACAGCAGCTTCAGTTAACACACGTGTTGTTTCCTGGAACGATGCAGCAGAAATGAACGAGTCAGTAGAAAGCGATGCTTTGGTAATACCCATCAATAAACGTTCAAATTTCGCAGGGAACTTGTTCTGCGCAAGAACAGCTTGGTTCTCTTGCATTACACGAATGTACTCAACTTGTTCGCCTTTGATGAAGCTTGTATCGCCACCATCAGTGATGTCAACTTTACGTAACATCTGACGAACGATAACTTCGATGTGTTTATCGTTGATTTTTACACCTTGTAGACGGTAAACGTCCTGAACTTCGTTCACGATGTAGTTAGTCAACGCCACTTCACCTTTCAGACGTAAAATGTCATGCGGATTTTGTGGGCCATCAGAAATCGTTTCACCACGGTTAACATGTTCGCCTTCAAACACGTTAATGGTACGCCATTTAGGAATCAGTTCTTCATAAATTTCAGAACCATCATCTGGTGTAATCACTAAACGGTTTTTGCCTTTGGTTTCTTTACCAAAAGTCACGACACCCGAAATTTCTGCAAGAATTGCATGTTCTTTCGGTTTACGTGCTTCAAATAAATCCGCTACGCGTGGCAAACCACCGGTAATGTCACGAGTACGTGAAGTTTCCTGTGGAACACGACCAATAACGTCACCTACACCAATCGTTTCGCCATCACGAACAGAAAGAATTGTGTTTTGTGGCAAGAAGTAGAACTGTTCACCACCGTCAACAGTATCCAATACAACTGCTGGACGTAAATCTTTACCTGACACAGGACGTGAAGTCACTGGTAAGATTTCGATTGTCGACATGCCTGTTGCATCATCAGTTTTGGTCGTAACAGTCACGCCATCAGCGATTTGGCTGAAACGTACTTTACCCGCAACTTCTGTTACAAGTGGATGTGTATGTGGATCCCAAGTTGCAACAATACCGCCTGCTTCTACAGCTTCGCCATCTTTAATGATAATCGATGCACCGTATGGCAATTTGTAACGTTCGCGCTCACGACCGATCTCATCTGCAATACCAATTTCACCTGAACGTGAAGTCGATACCAAGTGGCCTTTCGCGTGTTGTACTGTTTTCACATTGTGGAAACGTACTGTACCTTTGTTACGAACTTGTACGCTGTTTGCAGCAGACGTTCGGCTCGCAGCACCACCAACGTGGAACGTACGCATGGTTAACTGTGTACCAGGTTCACCAATTGATTGCGCAGCCATAACACCCACAGACTCACCAGGATTTACCTGATGACCACGAGCCAAGTCACGACCATAACATTTCGCACAAACACCGAAAGTCGATTCACAGTTTACAACTGAACGTACTTTGATTTCATCGATACCCGCATTTTCAATAAATGTTGCAAGTTTCTCATCAATCAATGTATTACGTTCAAGTAAAACTTCGTCTGTACCAACACGTTTCACATCTTCAGCAACAACACGACCCAATACGCGTGCACCCAAGTTTTCGATTACATCGCCACCTTGAATGAATGGAGTCATTACAAGACCGCCTAACGTACCGCAATCTGGCTCGTTAATTACCAAATCTTGTGCAACGTCTACAAGACGACGAGTCAAGTAACCTGAGTTCGCTGTTTTAAGTGCGGTATCGGCCAAACCTTTACGTGCACCATGTGTCGAGATGAAGTACTGAAGTACTGTCAAACCTTCACGGAAGTTTGCTTTAATTGGTGTTTCAATGATCGAACCATCTGGTTTCGCCATCAAACCACGCATACCTGCAAGCTGACGAATCTGAGCTGCCGAACCACGGGCACCAGAGTCAGACATCATATAAATTGAGTTGAATGATTTTTGTTTCTCATCTTCACCCTGTTTATTTTTAACAGTTGTGAAAGATAAGTTATCCATCATCGCTTTCGCTACTTGGTCATTTGTACGCGCCCAAATATCGACAACTTTGTTATAACGTTCACCAGCAGTTACGAAACCTTGTTCAAACTGTTGTTCAATTTCACGAACTTCAGTTTCTGCTTTTCCAATAATCGCTTCTTTTTGCGGTGGAATAAGCATGTCTTCCATACCAACTGACACACCTGAGCGAGTCGCTTGACGGAAACCAAGGTACATCAATTGGTCAGCAAAGATTACAGTATCTTTAAGACCTAATTTACGGTAACAAGAGTTAATCAATTTAGAGATGTTTTTCTTCGTCATCTCAACGTTGATTTGTTGGAAGTCCATCCCTTCAGGAACAACTTCCCAAAGTAGACAACGACCTGGTGTAGTATCTACAACAATCGTTTGATGCTCACGGTTACCGTTTTCATCAATAATCGTTTGATGCACACGTACTTTAACACGAGCATGTAAATTAACTTGATTTGTAGCAAGTGCACGGTTTACTTCGTGAGTATCCGCAAACACCATGCCTTCACCTTTGGCATTGATCGCATCACGAGTGATGTAATACAAGCCCAAGACAACGTCCTGAGAAGGAACGATGATTGGCTCACCATTTGCAGGTGACAAGATGTTGTTTGTAGACATCATCAACGCACGAGCTTCTAACTGAGCTTCAAGTGTTAATGGAACGTGTACCGCCATTTGGTCACCATCGAAGTCGGCGTTGAACGCGGCACATACGAGTGGGTGAAGACGGATCGCTTTACCTTCAATCAGAATAGGTTCAAATGCTTGAAGACCTAAACGGTGAAGTGTTGGCGCACGGTTCAACATGACTGGATGTTGACGAATTACAGATGCAAGAACGTCCCAAACTTCTGGTGTTTCACGCTCAACCATTTTCTTTGCAGCTTTAATGGTGGTTGCTTGACCTGAAGCTTGTAGTTTCGCAAAGATAAACGGCTTGAATAATTCAAGTGCCATTTTCTTCGGTAAACCACATTGGTGAAGACGTAAAGTAGGACCAACGGTAATTACCGAACGACCAGAATAATCGACACGCTTACCAAGTAAGTTTTGACGGAAACGACCTTGTTTACCTTTGATCATATCTGCCAAAGATTTAAGAGGACGTTTGTTTGAACCTGTAATCGCACGACCACGACGACCGTTGTCTAACAATGCATCTACAGACTCTTGTAACATACGTTTTTCGTTACGTACGATAATGTCTGGTGCTGCAAGATCAAGAAGACGTTTTAAACGGTTGTTACGGTTAATCACACGACGGTAAAGATCGTTCAAGTCAGAAGTTGCAAAACGACCACCTTCAAGCGGTACCAACGGACGAAGATCAGGTGGAAGTACTGGAAGTACTGTTAACACCATCCATTCTGGTTTGTTATTCGACTCTTTGAACGCTTCCATAAGTTTTAAGCGTTTAGACGCCTTTTTCAACTTAGTTTCAGACGTCGTCGTTGGAATTTCTTCACGTAAACGAGAGATTTCAGCTTCAAGATCGATGTCTTTCAACAAATCTTGAACAGCTTCTGCACCCATTTTCGCGCTGAATTCATCACCGTGTTCTTCTAACGCTGTGAAGTATTCTTCATCGTTAAGAAGTTGGTATTTCTCCATTGGAGTCATACCAGGATCTGTTACAACGTATGATTCGAAATACAATACACGTTCGATATCACGAAGCGTCATGTCTAATAATAGACCAATACGGCTTGGTAATGATTTTAAGAACCAAATATGTGCAACTGGCGAAGCCAATTCGATGTGACCCATACGTTCACGACGAACTTTCGCAGTTGTTACTTCAACGCCACATTTTTCACAGATGACGCCTTTGTATTTCATACGCTTGTACTTACCACACAAGCATTCGTAATCTTTTACTGGACCAAAAATTTTGGCACAGAACAAACCATCACGTTCAGGTTTGAACGTACGATAGTTAATAGTTTCAGGCTTTTTAACTTCACCATGAGACCATGACTTAATCATTTCTGGTGACGCAAGACCAATACGGATGCGATCAAACTCTACTGGAGCATGACCGTCTGAGTCCGTCTTTTTGCGCATGATATCGAGCAAGTCTTTCAATTTTTTTCTCCGTGTATCAGTGAGATTTTCACTCTCTGACGGGGTCACAAATATTGTTTTTACTGAAATTTGGGAATATCTAATCCCACTAAGTCCCCCTTTACAAAGAGGGACTTTCTCCCCTCTTTATTAAAGAAGGGTTGGGAAAGATTTCTTAGTCACCATTTTTCAGTTCAATGTTGATACCTAAAGAACGGATCTCTTTGGTCAATACGTTGAACGATTCAGGCATACCCGGATCCATATAATGGTTACCATCTACAATGTTCTTATAGATGCGAGTACGACCTTCAACGTCATCCGACTTAACAGTAAGCATTTCTTGTAACGTATATGCTGCACCGTAAGCCTCAAGTGCCCAGACCTCCATCTCACCGAAACGCTGACCACCGAATTGTGCTTTACCACCAAGCGGCTGTTGCGTAACAAGAGAGTAAGAACCTGTTGAACGTGCATGCATTTTATCATCAACCAAATGGTTAAGTTTAAGCATATACATATAACCAACCGTTACCGGGCGGTCGAAACGTTCACCAGTACGTCCATCATACAATACAGTTTGACCTGTACGTGAGATACCGCCTAGCTCAAGTAACTCTTTGATTTGACCTTCATCAGCACCATCAAATACAGGTGTTGCCAATGGCACACCGATACGTAAGTTACCAGAAAGTTTTAAGATCTCATCATCAGTTAAGCTATCAAGATCTTCTTGCTCGCCACCAACTTTGTTATAAATCTTGTCTAAGAATGCACGAAGCTCGAGTACAGTACGTTGCTCTTTTAACATCTTGTCAATTTTATCGCCAAGACCTTTTGCAGCCATACCTAAGTGAGTCTCGAGAATCTGACCCACGTTCATACGTGACGGTACGCCTAGCGGGTTCAATACGATATCAACAGGTACACCGTTAGCATCGTGTGGCATGTCTTCTACAGGTAGGATGTTTGATACAACACCTTTGTTACCGTGACGACCCGCCATTTTATCACCCGGTTGGATGCGACGTTTTACAGCAAGATAAACTTTAACAACTTTCAATACGCCAGTGGTTAACTCATCACCAGTTGAAAGTTTACGTTTTTTCTCTGCAAATTTTTCGTCAATTTCAATGCTCTTCTCTTTCAAGAACACTTGAATTTGCGTTAAACGTTCAGCAATTGCTTCATCAACAGGTTGAATTTCAAGTAGATCAACAAGCTCTAAACCAGACAATTTTTCATCAGAAAGTTTGTCACCACGTTTAGTTGTGCCACCACCATTTGATTCTTGACCTGTCAACAAGCGTACAACACGCTCACGAGCAGCTTCTTCAAAGATTTTGTATTCTTCTTTCAAATCTTTACGGTAAGCATCAAGTTGAGCTTTCTCAATTGCTTGAGCACGATCATCTTTTTCAATGCCATCACGTGTGAAAACTTGAACGTCAATTACTGTACCTTTAGTACCCGAAGGAACACGTAATGATGAATCTTTTACGTCAGCCGCTTTTTCACCGAAGATTGCACGTAGCAATTTTTCTTCTGGTGTAAGCTGCGTTTCACCTTTCGGTGTCACTTTACCAACTAAAATATCACCTGCAGTTACTTCAGCACCAATATATACGATACCTGATTCATCAAGCTTAGACAGTGCAGCTTCACCCACGTTCGGGATATCCGCTGTGATTTCTTCCGCACCCAATTTAGTATCACGTGCGACACATGACAATTCTTGAATGTGAATAGAAGTCAAACGATCTTCTTGAAGAACACGCTCAGATAACAAGATCGAGTCTTCGTAGTTGTAACCGTTCCAAGTCATGAATGCAACGCGCATGTTTTGACCGAGTGCAAGCTCACCGCCATCTGTTGATGGACCATCAGCCAATACATCACCACGACCTACTTTATCGCCCAAGTTCACAAGAACTTTTTGGTTAATACAAGTATTTTGGTTCGAACGTGTATATTTGATCAGGTTGTAAATATCTACACCTGCCTCGCCTGCGATCATTTCGTCTTCGTTTACACGAATAACAACACGAGATGCATCAACAAACTCGATACGACCACCACGGTTTGCAATCACACATACGCCAGAGTCATGTGCTACGTTTGCTTCCATACCTGTACCAACAAGTGGCTTGTCAGCAAGCAATGTCGGAACAGCCTGACGTTGCATGTTTGAACCCATCAATGCACGGTTGGCATCATCGTGTTCAAGGAATGGAATAAGTGATGCTGCTACAGATACAACCTGTTGTGCAGATACATCCATATGCGTCACTTTTTCAGGAGGCATACGAACAAAATCACCTTGGTGACGTACAGATACAAATTCTTCTGTTAAGTTACCGTCTTTATCAACACCAGAATCGGCCTGTGCAATCACAGTACCTACTTCTTCAATTGCAGATAGATACTCAATATCAAGTGTAACTTGACCATCGATAACTTTACGGTAAGGTGTTTCCAAGAAACCAAAGTTGTTTGCTTTTGCATAAACAGACAATGAGTTGATCAAACCAATGTTTGGACCTTCCGGTGTTTCAATTGGACATACACGACCGTAATGCGTTTGATGTACGTCACGTACTTCAAAGCCTGCACGCTCACGCGTCAAACCACCGGGACCAAGTGCTGATACACGACGTTTGTGTGTAATTTCAGACAATGGGTTGTTTTGATCCATAAACTGAGACAGCTGGCTTGAACCAAAGAATTCTTTGATTGCCGCTGCAACAGGTTTTGCATTGATCAAATCTTGCGGAGACAAGTTATCTGTTTCTGCTTGGTTTAAACGCTCTTTAACAGCGCGCTCAACACGTACAAGACCTACACGGAATTGGTTTTCTGTCATTTCACCAACAGAACGAACACGACGGTTACCCAAGTGATCGATATCGTCAACTTCACCTTTACCGTTACGAATTTCAACCAATGTTTTCAATACATCAGTAATATCGCCATTTGAAAGAATACCTTCAACTTCACGAGATTTCTGATCTGTACCCACTTCGTAAGGACGACCCAAACGACGGTTGAATTTCATACGACCTACTGGAGATAGATCATAGCGTTCAGTTGAGAAGAACAAGTTATTGAACAGGTTCTCAGCCGCTTCTTTAGTAGGTGGCTCGCCTGGACGCATTACTTTATAGATTTCTACAAGTGCTTGCTCACGACCTTCTGTCGTATCTGCACGTAATGTATCAGCAATAAACGGACCACGATCAATATCATTGGTATATAGAATATTGAACTGTTTAACACCGCCTTCAGCAATTTTCACCATGATTTCATGGCTAAGCACTGTATTGGCAGCAATGACATCACCATTATGTAATGGAATATCTTCAGCTGTAATACGCTCATACAAGTATTCATCTGGAACAGGCAGTTTGGTTAAACCAGATGCTTCCATTTGACGTACGTGACGTGCATTAATACGTTTACCTTGCTCAACAACAACTTTGCCCGATTCATCAGCAATGTCGAACTGCGCCATTTCGCCACGCAGGCGTTCTGGTACAAGGTCAATCTGATAGCTACCCATATCAAGATATACAGGTACCTTCTCATAGAACATGTTAAGAATTTGTTCATTGTTATAGTTCAATGCACGAAGAATCACAGTCGCAAGTAATTTACGGCGACGGTCAATACGAACAAAGACTAAATCTTTCGCATCAAATTCAAAATCCAACCATGAACCACGGTAAGGAATGATACGTGCTGAATAAAGCACTTTACCGCTTGAGTGCGTTTTACCTTTATCATGGTCAAAGAACACACCTGGAGAACGGTGTAACTGAGATACGATTACACGCTCAGTACCGTTGATCACAAATGTACCGTTCTCGGTCATGAGTGGCATTTCACCCATGTACACTTCTTGTTCACGAACGTCTTTGATTGATTTCGTTTCGCGATCTTTAATGATCAAACGAATTTTTACACGCATTGGTGCAGCATAAGTCGAACCACGTAAAATACATTCACGCACATCGAACTCAGGCTTACCAAGACTATACTCAACGAATTCTAAAGCGGCATTGCCAGAATAACTTTCAATTGGAAACACTGAACGAAATGCCGCTTGGAGACCGATATCTTCGCGATTTTTGGGTGTTTTACCGCCTTGTAAGAATGTTCTATACGAATCGACTTGAATCGACAATAAGTATGGAGCCTTCATCACTTGGGGCAATTTACCAAAATTCTTGCGGATCCGTTTCTTTTCGGTATATGAGTATGCCATCTGGAGTCCTCGGAAAGTAAACCAAACCCGCCTGCAGAACGGGCTCAGAAGGAATTACGCAGGTCGATATGACCACCACCTTTTACAAATGCTGCAATTTTTCAGTGGTATTAAAACGCTTAACAATATTTTCAAAACAGAAAAACATTGTTAAGCGTTTGAATTTAATAATTATTATCAATAATTGATGCATTTTATAGCAATACAATCAAAAATCGAGCCGATTATTGTAACGCAAAAAGGCTGATGACCCAAGAGCCATCAGCCAATTTGTGGAGCCAATTTTGAAAAAATTGACTCCGCTTAAGATTACTTAAGTGTAACTGTAGCACCAGCTGCTTCAAGTTTCTTCTTAAGTTCTTCGCCTTCTTCTTTAGTAGCGCCTTCTTTAATAACAGCAGGAGCACTTTCAACCATATCTTTAGCTTCTTTCAAGCCAAGACCAGTTGCTTCACGAACAGCTTTAATTACAGCAACTTTGTTCGCGCCGAAAGAAGTCAATTCAACATTGAATTCTGATTGTTCTTCAGCAGCAGCAACAGGACCTGCAGCAGCTACAGCTACAGCAGCAGCAGATACGTTGAATTTTTCTTCGAAAGCAGAAATAAGTTCAACAAGCTCAAGAACAGTTTTTTCAGCAACTGCGTTTAGGATTTCTTCGTTTGTTAAAGCCATGAGAGTAACTCCAAATGGGTATTGAATGATGTGAAAATTGATTTAAGCTTCTGAAGCTTCTGAAACTTCTGCCACTTCTGGAGCTGTATTTTTCTCTTGAAGCGCTGTAAGTAAGCGACCCAATTTCGAAATAGGAGCTTGAAGAACATTTGCAAGCATAGTAAGCGCTTTTTCTTGGTTTGGAAGGTTTGCGATAACGCTAACCTCTGAACCTTGATAAAGCTTGCCATCAAATGCAGCAGCTTTAAGTTCAAATGCTTTATTAGTTTTCGCAAATTCTTCAAACAAACGTGCAGCAGCACCCATGTCATCTTCAGAAGTTGAGAAAGCTAAGATTGTTGGGCCAACAAGGTTGTCGTTCAAGATGTTAAATTGAGTATCTTGAAGAGCACGCTTAGCCAAAGTATTACGTACAACACGTGTAGCAACACCTAACTTACGAGCTTCAACACGAAGAGCAGTTAATTGCTCAACAGTTAAACCTTGGTAGTCAGCAACAACAGCAGCAAACGCTGTAGAAGCAACTTCAGTTACTTCAGCAACGATCTGTTTTTTGCCTTCGATAAGAAGAGCCATTGTAAAACCTCCTAACGGTGATTTATGTACTTACGCGAAGTACACTCCCAATTCGTAAATTCATTACTGAACTTACACGCGGAGGATGAACAAATCACACCACCGCGTCTACTCAGACTGGATTTTTAAGAAGTAAGTCCGAGAACTCACCTCGCCTGAGGTCTTTGACGCTGATAAATAAATTTATCAATTCAAAGTTTGCCTAAGTATGCAAGACATCCAAAACTGGCTTTCTTGCGCAATATTGAAACAGTATTTCAAATATCACTCAGGGCTTCAAAATTCTGTTAAATAAGTCGAGACTTATTTAGAAACGTTTGCTACATCAACAACAAGACCTGGGCCCATAGTTGAGCTTAGAGTGATCTTTTGAACGTAAACACCTTTAGAAGTAGCAGGTTTTGCTTTCTTAAGATCAACGATAAGCGCTTCAACGTTTGAACGGATAGCTTCAGCAGTAAAACCTACCTGACCAATAGCAGCGTGAATGATACCCGCTTTGTCTACACGGTAACGTGCTTGACCAGCTTTTGCATTTTTAACTGCAGTCGCAACGTCAGGAGTTACAGTACCCACTTTAGGGTTAGGCATTAAGCCACGTGGACCAAGAATCGTACCTAATTTACCCACAACACGCATAGCGTCAGGTGCAGCAATTACTACATCAAAGTCAAGGTTACCAGCTTGGATGCTCTCAGCAAGATCATCAAAACCAACAACATCTGCGCCTTCAGCTTTAGCAGCTTCAGCAGCAGCACCTTGAGCAAATACAGCAACACGTACAGTTTTACCAGTACCTGCAGGAAGTGTAGTCGCGCCACGAACAACCTGATCAGATTTACGTGGGTCAACGCCTAGGTTTACAGCCACATCCAAAGATTCTTTGAATTTAGCAGCAGGTAGGGTGTTAAGAACTTGTACAGCTTCTTCCAAAGTATAAACTTTGTTTGCTTCTATAGCAGCAGCAATGGCTTTTTGACGTTTAGTTAATTTAGCCATGTCTTATAGCTCCACTTCCAAGCCCATAGAACGCGCAGAACCAGCAATGGTACGTACACGTGCGTCTAAATCAGCACCAGTAAGATCTGGTTCTTTAGTAGTCGCAATTTCTTCCAATTGAGCGCGAGTCAACTTACCAACTTTAGTTTTATTTGGTACAGCCGAACCCTTTTGGATACCAGCAGCTTTCTTAAGAAGAATAGCAGCAGGAGGAGTTTTCATGATAAATGTGAACGACTTATCGTTGTACACAGTGATCACTACTGGAATTGGTAGACCAGCTTCAACTTTTTGTGTAGCAGCATTGAATTCTTTACAGAATGCCATGATGTTTACACCACGTTGACCTAGTGCAGGACCAATCGGTGGAGATGGATTTGCTTTACCAGCTGGAACTTGCAGCTTGATATAGCCGTCAATCTTCTTAGCCATTTCAATTACCTCTGGGTACAAACGCCGATGAAGGCTCCCCAAGTTTTATATGCAACGAAAATCAGTACGATACCGTTACAACAACAATGCCCGATTCAAAGAAATCGGGCGCTTGATCAACCAAAGCGGATTAAATTGCTTTTTCGACTTGTCGAAATTCCAATTCAACCTGAGTTGGGCGATTAAATACATTGATCGTCAACGTTAAACGTGACTTATCATACAGAACTTCTTCCACCACACCTCTAAAGTCGGTGAATGGACCGTCCACAACAAGTAATTCTTCACCTGGCTCAAACATCGTCTTAGGACGAGGTGCTTCACCCGTATTATTTACACGTGCAAGAATCGCATCTGCTTCTTTTTGCGTAATTGGTGCAGGCTTTTCAGCAGTACCACCAATAAAACCGAGTACTTTCGGGCATTCTTTAACAATATGCCAAGTATCGTCATTCATTTCCATTTCGATTAATACATAACCTGGAAAGAATTTACGCTCAGACTTACGTTTCTTACCATCCTTCATTTCCACCACTTCTTCAGTAGGGACAAGGACATCACCAAAACTATCAGCAACAGCGCTACGCTGGATTCGATCATTAAGCGAACGCATCACTTGTTTTTCATAGCCTGAATAGGCATGAATAATGTACCAACGTTTCATAGCTCTCTTACCCGATAATAAACTTCATCAACCAACTGATTAAGCTGTCAAAACACCACATTGTAATTGCCGCAACAATCACCACAGCCAATACCTGCCATGAAGCAGTCACTGTTTCATTTTTAGTTGGCCATGTGACTCGACGCAACTCAATGCGTGAATCTTTCAGCAAACGGACAAAGCCTTTGCCTTGATGGGTGGCGTATAATAAACCTAAAGCCCCGATGATACAAGCCAAAATTACCCCAATACGCACCCAGATATTACTAGCAGGCTCCCAATAGGCTGGCAAAGACTGATTTACCATGAGTGAACCAACAAATAAAACTAGAGCAATGATCCATAACACCACATCAAGCGGAGAACCAGAACTTACTGTTTCAGCGGAAGTATTTCTTTGAGGGATTGGCGCGTCGCTTAATGCGTCACGCGATTTATCATTCGACATTCTTGTACTCGTCGTAGGATTCGCGACTTATTATATGACCTGTTTAGCCAGCATCAAGCTTTTATTTACAAAATCTGGCAGGTCAGGACGGGATCGAACCGCCAACATTCGGTTTTGGAGACCGACGCTCTACCAATTGAACTACTGACCTATAACTTTACAGACTTAATATAACAGATTGGGAATCGTAATTCCCAATCCATTAATCATTTCATTCGATATTATGCAGTTACTTTCGCAACAACACCAGCACCAACTGTACGACCACCTTCACGGATCGCAAAACGTAGACCTGGG
>NZ_JBLYZK010000036.1:0-25915 GCF_048551395.1 Acinetobacter sp. TY1 | reverse complement strand
AATGGCCGAAGACTTTTATAAGTTGGCTGCCTAGAATCTCCCAAGGGAAAGTCTCCTGATAATTCAGCGTATATCAGGGGGTACTACTTGAATTTTTATACTTTGGAATTGAATTTTTATTTCCAGCAGTGTGTCTTTTTGTATTTGATTATTTTGATTAAATTCCTTTGCAATGAGTAGGATAGTTGTCATTTCCGTAAAGTGGTAAACACCTTTTAAATTACAATATCTGTAGTAAGTATCTTCCAAAATTTGATTTAAATTTCTCTTTTGTCGTGTCTGTGCCATACATTCAGCATAGAAACATTCTGTTATGAGGTAGTCGCCTGCTGAAGCGAAAAATCCAAAAGGAATTTTTCTAAGTTTTTGGTAGGTGTCATCTGTTCTTATGACATGATTTTCTTGATTCTTATTGATGTAATTTAAGACTCCTCTTTTATCTGTTGCGAGGATGGCATAGTTATCTAAGTTAAAGGCTATAATTAAAGACATAAAAATCACAATGAAATATTTATTGTTAAGTATAATTTAAATAATAATAAAAATTTTATAAAAAGAGAGATAAAAAATGGGTGGTAAATTTGTAGTCAGAGCTGGGCAGCATTTATTTGAAAGTGGTGAAAAAGTTGTGTCACCTATAACGTGTTACCTACAGCACCAAATGACTATAGTCATAAAGTAAACTATAAGTTTGAATATACAGATAGTGAAGGTGAAAAGTCAGAAAGTATTGAAACTAATAAAAAAGTTTTTGTTGTCGATGATGATACTGGACAGTTATTAGTACAAAGGAAATTATTAGAATCCAATCAAGATACATCTTTGCGGTTTTATACATCTGTGGAAAAGCCGTTCACTGCAATGCTATTTTATGATGATGTTATTTCAATGGATTCACCAATAGATACATTTATTGATGAAGATGAAGATGAAGAAAATCATAATATTAGCGATGAAGATTAAATTATGGCATTACAAACGTATCAAATAAAAATTGTAGATAATAGTAATCAGGAAATGCTTAACTTTCCTATGGCTACTAGGTACGCAGATAGTATTGCTGCACCTAAAAATAATAAATTAACAAGTCAGGAAGGAGGAGTACTAACATTTAAATCGGATGGGAGACCAGTGGAAATTTTTGTGTTAGCCCCGATAGGTAGTGATGGCTCTCCAAATCTCCAAAAATTTAAAGAAGATCATGATAATGACAATAGCTACTATAAAATAGCAGTTGTTGATTGCAGTCATCGAGTTCCACTTAAACTATCATCGCCTTATAAACTAAGTGACTATGGTATAGCTAATACCGTTTTCACTTTTTTTGAAAATGAAGAAAATAAAAAAAAATATGCATTACCTTTTTATATAAAAATTAGATATTTAAAAGGAGAAGGGAAACAATCATCAACATTGATTGAGACAAAAGTTCAAGTTGAAAATTCTATTTTAAAAATAAATTCTATTTTGCATAGCCGTATTATAATTTCTCCAATGCTGCCTGATAACACACCATTTAAAGATAAAAATGGTCATGGTATTGAATTGGGTTATGCACCACGAAAATCTGATTTAGTGGATATTCCTGTTTATCTCAGTGCAATGAGTTCGAATGGAAATACTCAACCTAATGAGCCTGAATTGCCGGATTCTGTGGCTATCAATAACGATTTAATTAATGTGCCTAAATTTGTTAAAGCATTTAAATCAGATTGTCATAATTTCACTATGGCGGAAGGGACAAAATGCCCTTCTAGTGTATTTAATGCACAATCAGAGTCTAATTTAAAAGAAGTTTGCCAAAATATTAATAAGTTTTTTAAAGCTCATAGGAACTACAAGCCAAATCTTTATGAAATAGCTTATATGTTTGCAACAGGATTCATTGAATCTTATCACTATCTAAAACCAGTTCAGCTTTATAGTCGAATACCAGAAGGTGGTGGGAAAGCATATTTTAATAAGTATGATATTGAATTTAAGCCAGAAAAAGCTAAAGATCTTGGAAATATTCATAGGGGAGATGGATACACTTTTAGAGGTAGAGAGTTAGTCCAACTGACGGGACGATCAAATTATAAAAAATTTTCTTCAATTACTGGTAAAAATTTGGAAACCAATCCCGATCTAGCTTGTGAATTTCAATACTCAATTCCCATTATGATTATAGGAATGAAAGACGGTATGTTTACAGGTTATAAATTAAGTGATTTTATTAATAGTGGAAAAGTTGATTATGTGAAGTCGAGAAAAATAATTAATGGAAGGGATAAAGCGGCTATTTTTTCAAATAATGCTAAAAGAATAGAAGCATTACTAAAAAGTACATCTCCTAAGATACCTTTAACTTTTTAGAGTATATATATGAAAAATAAAATATTTTTTTTGATTTTAATATTTGTATCGGCTACAGGAAGCAATGCGAAAGTTATTAATGATAGTAAAGAAATTAAGGACTTTTTAAAATCAAAAGACGCAATTGCAAATAATGTATATTTTGACACTATTAACAATAGAAATGTTTTAGTAAGTGACGGATCTTCATCAAGTTCATCTCAATTTTTATATTTTTTAAAAACTGTAAATGGTAGTCAATATGTTTCTGATATAATTGGAAAAACTGAAACTTATGCTATTTTAAATAATTTTGTGGTTAGAAATATTAATAATAAACTTGATGATGACACATTGGATAGTGGATATGAATTACAAGATGAAATAGATAAAAATATTAAGCGCCAAGATTCTTCAGTAATTTCAAATGCTTTATCTAGTAAAAAAGTTGTTAATATTCCTATAGGTGATGTTGGGGGGTATAAATTTTTTATGCAATACAAGAATGTGAATCAATTTGCTAATAGAAACCCACAATATATTGTTGATTGTAAAGGTATAAAACAACCACTAGTACCAAATGAAAAAATTTATATGGGGTATGATAATGATAATCTTAAAAATCCTAAGTTTATATCTGTTGAAAATGGTAAAAATTACAAATATTTAGAAATAAATCAAATTAATAATTTTTTAAAAAACCATAGAGTGAACTGTAAATAATTTAAATTTAATTATATATCAATAATGTACTAAGATTATTATGATGGCTCGATACTTTTTTTGATAGGTGTTATCTGTTCTTATGACATGATTTTCTTGATTCTTATTGATGTAATTTAAGACTCCTCTTTTATCTGTTGCGAGGATGGCATAGTTATCTAAGTTAAAGGCTATAATTAAAGACATAAAAATCACAATGAAATATTTATTATTAAGTACAATTTAAATAATAATAAAACTTTTATAAATAGAGAGATAAAAAATGGGTGGAAAATTTGTAGTCAGAGCTGGACAGCATTTATTTGAAAGTGGTGAAAAAGTAGTGTCACCTGTAACCGTGTTACCTACAGCACCAAATGACTATAGCCGAAATTTTTTTATTCCAACGAATGCTGAGTCCGCAGAAAGTAATATCCAAGTGGGTATTCCAACTCATATTCTAGGGCTTAGAGCGGAAGATCATAAGCCTATTTTTTCTGAAAAAATTAACTCAAATAGCGCAGAGGAAAGTGTTAAAACCAATCGTTTTTATACAGATCAATCAACAAATGCCATTGTTCATTTATTTGTTGATTTGCCTGTGATGAATATTCATGAAAGTGATGAAGAGGATACTAAGGGTGAAAATTTAAATGACTGATTTTATAAATATAAATGTTTTAATTCTTGATTCTAATAATAAAAAATTTAAAGGGTTTCCATTTAAAGGAAAATTTTCTAATGAAACTGAGCAAAAACAGAAAATATGTGATGAAAATGGAATTTGTAAATTATCTTTAAAAGTGGATGTGGCTTATCAAATTTCTGTTTTAAAGCCTGATGATAGTTATCAAGAAAAACTAGTGATTAGTGCTACAGCAAATTTAGATAATAGCACCCTAAAAATTGTTTTAGAGAGCCCTATTAATGCATATTTAGCATCTATTATTTTGACAGCTAAAGATATTAGTGAGCCCCCACAAGTTGTACCTAAAGCACAAGTTCAAATTACTTATATGGGGAAAACCAGTATCCGTGATATGGATAATTTAGGGGTTTTGAAGTTAAAAACTTTAATTGGTGAGCCATTACAATTCCAATTGATTGATCCTCTTTCTAAAAGACCAATGCAAGGTACTTATGTTGATGAGATTACTGCAAAGAAAATGACAAATACGGTAACTATAGTACAGCCATCAATTAGAGCTGATGCTAGTTTAGATCCAAATAAACCTGATACAACCACACCTAAAACGCCTAAAAGTGATATGACGATTACGATGGCACAAATGCAGAAGATGTGGCCAGGTGTTTCTACTTTAAAAATGCAACCTATTTTAGATGAATTAAATACTGGTTTAAAAACATATAAGCTTGATACTAGATTGAGACAGGCTCATTTTATGGCTCAAGCTTTCGCAGAAACGGGGGCTGAATTTAAATTAAAAGAAAATATTGCTGGGTATGGTGAAAAGGCATTACTTACATATATGAGGTATTATCAAAAAAATCCTGTCGAAGCTAAACATGATGCTGCGATAAAAGATAAAAATTGAAAGAAAAAACTATCTGCAATAAAGCATACATGGATGTTAATCGAGCTAAAAATAGGGCATTAGGTAACATTAAAGAAGGCGATGGTTATAAATACATAGGTCGTGGAATGAAACAACTAACAGGTCGATATAATTATACATTCTTTAATAAATTCTATAAAAATGCTTGGCCTAATGAAGAACTTGATTTTGTAGAAAACCCAGAATTAGTTGAACAACCGAAATATGCTGCAAGAACGGCTTTAGTCTATTGGTTAGCAAGCAAGTTATATGATCTAGCTGATAAAGGAGCTACAGTTTCAGATGTCGATAATGTGACAAAAGGTGTAAATGCTGGGGCTACAAAAGATATTTTTGAAACACGAAGATCATATTTTGTAAAAGCTAAAACAATTTTTAAGGATGCAGAGGCTAAAAAATGAATAAATTTAAAATATTTTTTTTATTTTCATTTTTATTTTCAAGTGTGGGAATGAATACGACACATGCAGAAAAAATAGCATGTGAAGGAAATAATACTCAACTATCAGTGTATAAAAAAGCAGATTTTAAAGTAGTTAGTAAAACCTGTCATGATAATAATCCTTATATATCAAATTACTTAGTTAATAATAAGCAAAATATTTTCATTAATAAATATAGTTTAGATGTGGGGAAATGGATACCTAAATTGGCAGCTGTTAGTGTTTATAAAAAACTAGGAAAACCTCCATTATTGATAACAATACATACGCAGTATTGGGATACCCCAACTATTTCTGGTACTTCGTATGATATTAATTTATATGAAATACTCAACATAGATGGGAAAGTTACATTAATTGATATCACAGAAAAACTCGGGAAAAATCAAAGTGGCTTAGATGGAGAGTCAGACCAAAAAATGATCTTCAAGTTGAAAGATATTGCTTTAATAAAGAAATGGCTAGATAAAAACTATAAATAGCCCAATGATTTGAAATAAGACTTATAACATGAAAAGTAGATTTATTTTTTTCTTACTATTTGTTTTGTATTCTATAATTATACAAAATTCATATGCACAAGATCAATGCAAACAAAGCCAATAAGTTACCCTAAGCATTTCTAGTAAAAATGACTATAATTTTAAAAGTTTCAGTTGTGATGCAGAGCAAGGAATATTTTTAAAAAATTACTTAGTTGGATTAAATAAAAATATATTTCTTAATGAATTTGCTGAGTTCGCTGCTAATGAAGAACTGAAATTTATCGCTGTTAGCATTTATAAGCCGAAAACTAATAAAAATCCGTTGCTAGTATCAATTACATCAGCATATTTTTGCTGTACTCCTCAGATTGAGGGTTATTCTTATCAAGTGAATATTTATGAAATAAAAAAACAACGTGAAAGGGTTATATTAACAGATATTACTAAAAAACTATTCAAGGACAATGCTAGCGGTTTTGAAGGTAATACTGATGTAAAAACTTATTATAAATACAAAAATATTTCTTCAATAAAGAAATGGTTAGATAAAAACTATAAATAGCTCGATGTTTTGAAAATTGGCTTTAGCCATATTTCAAATTCGGGCAACTTTGCGACTGTTGTATTTATTTGGTCATAACCAAGAACGAGTTTAATTTGAAAAAGCAAAAACGATTTTTAAATAAGTAGAATAAGTTATGGGGTAAATATACATGTTTAATAGCCTTCTTCTTTGCAGGCCTTATAAATACTACGTATGTTAAGAGTACTCCTTCATCTGTTGCGAGGATTGCATAGTTATCTAAGTTAAAGGCTACAATTAAAGACATAAAAATCACAATGAAATATTTATTATTAAGTATAATTTAAATAATAATAAAAATTTATAAATAGAGAGATAAAAAATGGGTGGTAAATTTGTAGTCAGAGCTGGGCAGCATTTATTTGAAAGTGGTGAAAAAGTTGTGTCACCTGTAACCGTGTTACCTACAGCACCAAATGACTATAGTTATAAAGTAAACTATAAGTTTGAATATACAGATGGTACAGGAAGTATAATTACTACTCCTGATGAAATACAAAAACAAGTTTTCGTTTTAGAAGAAGGTACTTCTAAATTAATTGCTAAAAGAAATTTAAATAATTCCACGGAAGATACAACATTACGATTTTATACATCAGAAGCGAAACCATTTACAGCATTATTGTTCAACAGTGAAAATATTACAATGGATCGACCTGATGATCCATTTTTCAATGAAGAAGAAGTTGATGAAGAGCTATCATTTGATACTGATATTTCTAAACCTAACGGTAAGGAATAAGTGAAATGGCATTAACGGAATATAAAATTAAAGTTATCGATGCGAATAATAAGCCTTTGTTAAATTTTCCTATGGCTACACAATATGTTGGTGGGGATAAAAAAAATAATAAATTAACAGATGATATTGATGGAATATTAACTTTTCAATCTGATGGGCGAGCTGTAGAGATATTCGTATTAACTCCTATTGATAAAAATGGTCTACCTGATATGACCAAATTTAAGGAGGATAACGACAATGATAATGCTTACTATAAAATTACAACTATTAATGTATCTAGAAATTTACCACCCACCATTAAGTCACCTTATTTTTTGACTGACTATGGAATTGCAAAAACAAAATTCATATTTTATGAAAATGAACAAGATAAGAAAATTTATTCAGTACCACTTACCGTAAAAGTCTCTTATTTAGTTGGTGAGGCGAAAACTTCTCCTAGGTTTATTGAAGCTATTCAAGAAGTAAAGAATGGCGAATTGAATATTACTTCTATTTTACATAGTCGAATACAAGTTCATCCATATAAGCCTGATAATACCGCTTTCAAGATACCTCAAGGTTATGTGCCTCGATCTACAACACCAACAATACTATCGGTCTACTTTGATATTAAAAGTAGTGACTCAACGACCGAACCTAATGAGCCAAGTATAGATCAGCCTGTCAAAAAAGGATTATGTGTATGTAATCGTGACATTAATGAGAATGAGTTTAAATTAGTAACACAATCCAAAAATGCACAGTCTTTTTTAAAGGATTTGAATGAACAGTTTAAAAAATTTGAAATGAATAGTTGTATAGAAAAAACACATTTTCTATCCCAAACACTTCATGAAACTGGAGAATACAACCTAATGGAAGAAGGTTTACAAAAAGGAGTTCAAGAAAAAGATGTATATGATGGTTATAAAGGACGTGGTCTTATGCAAATTACCTATAAAAAAAATTATGTGGCTTATGGTGAATCTGTAGATGAAGATTTTACAGGTGAGAATAAACATAGAATTGCTAATGAGAAGAAGCATGCTGTTGGTTCAGCTATATGGTATTGGTTTCATTCTAAGACAGGAAATTTATCTCCTTATGCCTTGAAAAATGATTTGATAGCAACAACGTCTCTAATTAACGGTGGTTATAACGGATTTGATGATCGCTTAAAATTTTACAAACGTTGTATAGTTGCATTTAATATTAAACAATGTCCAAATTTAGGAAAAACAATACTTAACCGATTAGACGATTTTACTCCATTTGAAGAAAGCTATATTTATAAAATTAAATCAGGAGAGTCATTTGGTTGGGGGCTATGGAATGATCCATTTATGCCAATTAAAAAGAAGAAAGATGGTTTAGACGGTGATGGAAAATTAAATAATAGTATTGAATCAAAGAAAGGCTATCAACGGTTTTTAGTAATGAGTGAAGATATTGAGTTTCCTTTCGGTTTTGAGGTGAATAAGCAAAAGCAAAAAGTAAGTCGAAAACGCTATGGATATAGTGCGGATGCCGCTAAAGCATTTGCTGAAAAAAGAGTAAAAGAGCTATGACAGTTAAATATATATTTTTAAGCATGGCTTTTTTATTAAGTAGACATACTTATGCAGATGATGATTTTTTTTGCTTATCTGATGGTGTAAAGACGATACTGTTAGTTTCAGCTAAATATCCAAATATCGATGAAATCAAATATTATCCATATCTAAAGTCAATTAAAATTTCAAATGTTATAAAGACAAAATATGGGGATAATGGTGGAGAAAAACCTGAAATTTATTACACAATGAATGAGATTGTAAAAAATAAAATTACAGGGCGTTATACATTTATGTCTCAAGGTTATCTTGTTTATAGTGTGACTTACATCAATCTGAAAAGTAAAAAAATAACTGATTTTTATAGAAAATATGATCTTAAAATAAATGGTGTAAATTGCCTATAAAGTGTTTCTAGCTCGATGTTTTGAAAATTGGCTTTAGCCATATTTCAAATTAGGGCAACTTTACGATTTTTGTATTTATTGAGTCGTGATCAAGAACAGAGTAGAGTGCTGTCTGAAATTTTTAATGCGTCTATATAACTAATTATTCAATATACGCTACGATATAAAAATATTCTTTTCCAAGAAATACTAAAACTGATGCAGTCGATTTATGCAAAAAAATGATACATTTCTATAAAGAAGTTCATCATATATCTATGGTATGTAGGGTGCTCCATATTTTTAGAGTAATGTTGGATAATTGGACTTTACTTGAGACAAATACCGAACAATTAAATCAAACTACACAGGTAAATGCTCTCGTATTTAATATTTTAATAACCTTATAGGAACAACAATATTTTCTTAAGCCAAGGATATACTTTCCTTCTTTGAGAATATTTTACTTACGCTGTTGGCTATCACGTTATGTCAAAGACATTACATAAACGAAGTTGGACACGAAAAAAAGAGTTTACTCTACCAGCAAGTTTGTAGGTTAAGTAGAGCTATATTTAAACATTTCGCTAATTTAAAAGTGAATTCACATATTAAAAATATTGATCAAAACTTGAAGTAAACTCACAAACCAATGCTATTTATGTTGCAAAAACAATAAAGGTCTCATCTATTAAATAAGAATGATGATTGATTTTAACGCGTCCTTGAGTGATCTAAATGACGTGAACCTTCTAAAATCATATGAATCATAATAATGGTTTGTTCAGCTACTTCCTTACGTTCGTTCGCTGCCAAATCGATGACTTTTGCCCCCATATTAAATACCAATTGAGTAATGGCTTTTGCTGCAATTTCAGGATAAGCCAATTTACCATTATTCAAACGCTCTAAGCGAATTAGGTCATCTCGTAATTCTTGTTGAAAGAAACTAAGCTGATGATCAACAGCTTGCTTATATGATGTCGAACCAGTGTAACCTTCACGCAATAGTAGACTAAGATTACCTTCATCGGCATCTAATTGTTCAAGAAATACTTCAATCGAACTGCGAATCACACTGTTTTTCGGCGATGCTTTCAAGCGTGCTTCATGTAAAATCTGACGTAAAACTAAACCTGAACGCTCAATAAGTTCAATCGCAAGCTCATCTATATCTTTAAAATGTCGATAAAAACTGTTTGGTGCAATGCTAGCTTCACGAGCGACTTCACGCAAACTAAGAGATGCAATACTTTTCTGTGAACCAATTAAATTAAGCGCAGCCTGGAACAGCTCTTCTTTAGTGATTGTTGCTTTTCGACCCACAGTACGTGGTGGCAACTTTTCTAAATCTGTTTCATCAGAAATGGAAATATCAGAAGGGCTAGATGGTGACATGCGGTTCATATATATAAGAGATTCATAGAATTAAGGCATTATAGCTTCTGAACAGAGAATATGAAATGGAATGATACAATACACATGTATATACAAATATATATACATGTGTATAATAATTAAAATTCAGTCAAATAATGAGCAGATATGCACGCTATTGCTAAGCAAAAATCTCCTGTAAATTCAATATTTGAAATGGTTGTTGGACGTCACCATACTAACTTTTGGTTACAAAAAATTAATCCATTATGGTCAATTCATCAGGCACTTGGAAAAATTATTGAGAAGAATCAATCTGCTCAAGACACTATTAGCTTAACGATTGAGGTCAATCGTCATTTTAAAATGGGGCAAGCAGGTCAGCACCATCCCGTAATAGTAGAAGTAAATGGACGTCGCTATGAACGCACTTATAGTTTGACGCAACTAGATGCTCATCGTGTTTTATTAACGGTTAAAAAAGTCGCGGAAGGCATTGTTAGTCAATGGTTGACTGAAACTGCTCAAATTGGTGATGTCCTAGAATTTGGTCAACCTTATGGTGAAATGTTGATTCCAAAGACTGAGCAACCGCTAATTTTATTGGCGGCAGGCAGCGGTATTACACCAATGTATAGCTTGGTCAAAAAGTTGGCTGAACTTGGTCATTTAGGACAGAAATCTGTACGGTTAATGTATTGGGTTAAAAAGAATCAAGATGCTGTATTTAAAAAGCAATTCGAAACAATAGCCGAGCAATATCCAAGTTTTAAATTTGGCGTATTTTATACTCAAGAAAATCCTAGCGATGCTCGATTGAATGCTGAGTATTTAGATCAAATTCAATCATTAGAAAAAAGTATAGTTTATGTATGTGGGCCATCGGGTTTTGTAACGACAGCAGAACAGTTATTTAAAAAAGCACAACAATTTAAAAGTGAAGCATTTAGTTTAACACCAATTATTTCGGAAGAAACTGGCTTCATTAATGTGACATTAACGCAGTCAAATAAAGTAGTGGCGATTCCAAAAGGTCAGTCCATTTTATTAGGTTTAGAGCAGCAAAATATTAAACCACAGCACGGTTGTCGCATGGGTATTTGCAATAAATGTGCGTGTAATAAAGCACAGGGTTCAACGAAAAATCTAGTCAATGGTCAGGAAAATATGGAACCCAACAATTTGCTCAGAATTTGCGTGAATTCAGCACAAACCGATTTAGTTATCGATATTTAATTTTATAAAGTTAAGCGAGCTTTATCATGAATATGCCAGTTAAAATTCAATATTTTACCAATCCTAAAAATCGTGAGCTCACTCAGTCTGAGTTAGACGGCTTAGCACGAGAGTTGGACGCTATTAAGCAAGAGGTTTTAGATGATATTGGCGAAAAAGATGCCCAATATATTAAGAAAGTTTATGCTGCAATCCGTTATAGCAGTATTTTAGGTCGTGCATGTTTATTTGCAGGTTGGTTCCCACCAGCATGGATTATAGGTACGGGTTTACTCGGTTTTGCTAAAATTATGGAAAACATGGAACTTGGTCATAATGTCATGCATGGACAGTATGATTGGATGAATGATCCACGTTTTAATGGTACTAATTACGAGTGGGATATTGTCGGTACAGCAGACAATTGGCGTCAAACCCATAACTTTAAACACCATACCTATACCAATATTAAAGGTATGGATGATGATATTGGTTATGGATTGCTACGATTATTTCCTGAACAACGTTGGAAGCCCGGGTATTTGGTGCAACCTTTGTATGCCATTCCATTTTGCTTGTTGTTCCAATGGGGGGTTGCCATTCAAAACTTAGAAATTGGTAAAGTTTTTTACAAACGTAAAACTTGGGCGCAATTGAAAGAAGAATGGAAACCAACACAAAAGAAAATTGGTAAACAATTCTTTAAAGATTATTTCTTTTTCCCACTCATTGCAGGTCCCGCAGCATTACCTGTTTTGACGGGGAATATGGTTGCCAATGGCATACGGAATGTATGGACATTTAGTATTATTTTTTGTGGACATTTCACCAAAGATGTCGAGGTTTTTCCTAAATCTGTTTTACAAAATGAAAGTCGTGGGCATTGGTATATGCGTCAAATTAGAGGTTCTTCAAATCTTACAGGTTCGGAAGCTTTTCATATTTTGACAGGTCATTTGAGTCATCAAATTGAACATCATTTATTCCCCGAAGTTCCTGCACGTCGTTACCGTAAAATGGCACCAAAAGTGCAAGCTGTATGTGAAAAATATGGATTGAATTATAACAATGCGAGTTTATTTAAGCAGTATGGTCAAGTTCTTGGTCGCATTGTGAAATATGCCTTTCCATTTAAAAAGTAAAACATTTTTCAAATATTTAGCTACTTTTAATGATTTCTTGTTGAAAGTGGCTTTTTTATTATAGAAATGGATTAAGACGGTCATTTGAATATTCTTGTGATCAATTTATAAAAAAAATAATAATAATTAGTATGTATAAATGAATTAAAGGATAATTTAAAGCAAAAAAACCCTGACATTGTCAGGGCTTTTTTGCTTTAAATTTGGCGGAAGCGGTGAGATTCGAACTCACGGAGGACTCACACCCTCGTCGGTTTTCAAGACCGGTGCATTCAACCGCTCTGCCACGCTTCCATGGGCGCCATCATATAAATAAAAAAGGCTTTTGGCAATACAATTTATAAATAATGACTGTACTTTCTTGTCATTTAGTTACTTTTTATGCAAAAAGCTAGCAATGCTATATTTTACTTTAGCTTATATAGATTTAATCGAGCATTAAAAATACTATTTATGCGAAAAACCTAATGAATTAGATTGAGTTAACTGAAAACTCGATGATTAGCGATAAGTTTAGAGTCTTATTGATTTTTTTATCATTCAAAGCAAACAAAGACCGCACAATATGCGGTCTTTGTTTTAAATATTGACATTAGAGAGAGCTATACACTCAAATGATGCTATGTATTGTTTTATTTAAACTGAATAGATCCGTTTGCACTCACGGTAATTTTTGATTCTCCAGCAGAAACATCTTGTACAGGTACTGAGTCCGCCATTTCCATTTTCGCCATACTTGCACGCATCATCATCGGTTGAGGATAAAAGTTACTCGTATTTAGGTTAATGCTGACAAGGTTATAGCCCGATTTATTCCACGCTTGAGCTAGGAGCTGAGCACGCTGTTGAAAGTTTTTTGATGCTTCTGCAATGAGCTCATTTTCAACTTTGCTACGCTGTTCATCTGAAACAGTAAAGTTAATTGAAGCTGTTTGAAAGTTTTGTTGCAGTTCACTAATGAGTTGGCTTGCAGCTTTGAAATCTTTACTTTCGATTTGGACTTCAGCACGACCACGCCATTCTTTTAGTTTTTGATTGTCATTGTCATAAATCGGGTAAGTGGTTTGTGAGCCTGTTTTCAATTGAACTGTTGGAAATTTTTTACCTAAAGCCGTAGCTTGGTTCATCAATTGGCTGATTTGAGCAGATAGTTCGGCAGGTTGTTTATGGCTTTTTTCAACAAAAAGGGTAGCATGCATTTCATCATTAGAGACTTGACGTGTCGCATCTGCTTGAACATTTGCGATATTGTAATTGAGCGAGTTGTCATCGGCAAAAACACTTGTTGCAGTAACAATGCTAAGTAGTGCAGTGAAAGCAGTCAGTAAACGCATAAAAAATTTCCTAAAAAATACACAGATAATCGTAGTAAACTGATTGAAATATTAATTGGCATTGAAGGTGGATCGATGCATATTTTGTGGTGAATTTGTTTCAGAATGGTCTTCTTTTGCAAAGATGACTTATTTGAAATTTACTTTTTAATCATTTGTTTATTCTAAAATTGACGCAATAATGATCAGGTTGTGAAGGTGAAAAGTTGAAGATATTCTGTTTTAATATTTTCGTTCTATTGTCATCTATTTAAAAGATAATGAGAGTTCGGCTTGAAGTGAATGTTTTTTTCAATCAAGTTCAGGGAGATAAGTAGATAAATGCTATTTATTTTTTTGCAAAAAACTGTATCATCGCGCTCTTGGTTAAAAACAACATACAAATTTTTTAACTAAGTTCTCTATAAAGCACCGAGTCAAAGGACCGCAAGTCACCCGACTTATTTCTTTCAACCCATATCAGAGATGGTAATTCGATATGAGCGTTTCTTCTGTAAATCCTGCCCCTAATTCTACTAACGAATACTATTTAACTCGCCAAAGTCAGATGGAATCCAATGTTCGTAGCTATCCACGCAAATTGCCGTTGGCCATAGCAAAAGCTTTAGGGTGTTGGGTTACTGATGTTGAAGGTACAACGTACCTCGATTGTTTAGCTGGGGCAGGAACATTGGCATTAGGCCATAATCATCCTGCGGTAATTCAAAGTATCCAAGACACACTTGCAAGCGGTTTACCGTTGCATACTTTGGACTTAACAACGCCTTTAAAAGATGCATTTACTGAAGCACTACTTGAGCAATTGCCAGGTGGTAAAGCTGAGTATTGCTTACAGTTCTGTGGTCCATCTGGTGCAGATGGTACAGAGGCTGCAATTAAATTGGCAAAAACCTATACAGGTCGTAACACGGTCATCAGTTTTTCTGGTGGTTACCATGGTATGACGCACGGCGCTTTGGCAATGACAGGTAACTTATCTGCTAAAAATGCGGTAAATGGTTTAATGCCAGGCGTACAGTTTATGCCGTATCCACATGAATACCGTTGCCCACTCGGCATTGGTGGTGAAGCGGGTGTAGATGCTTTAACGTATTTCTTTGAAAATTTCATTGAAGATGTTGAAAGCGGTGTAACTAAACCTGCAGCTGTGATTCTTGAAGCGATTCAAGGAGAAGGCGGTGTGGTAACAGCACCTGTAAAATGGTTGCAAAAAATCCGGGAAGTGACTGAGCGTCATAACATCGTACTGATTCTTGATGAAGTACAAGCAGGTTTTGCACGTTCAGGTAAAATGTTTGCCTTTGAACATGCGGGTATTGAGCCTGATGTTGTGGTGATGTCTAAAGCAGTGGGTGGTAGCTTACCACTTGCAGTGTTAGGGATTAAACGTAAGTTTGATGCTTGGCAGCCTGCTGGTCATACGGGTACTTTCCGTGGTAACCAACTTGCAATGGGTACAGGTCTTGCAACGATCAAAACCATTCAAGAACAAAACCTTGCCCAAAATGCGCAAGAACGTGGTGATTTTTTACAAGCTGAATTTAAAAAATTAGCGGTTGAATTCCCATGTATTGGTAATGTTCGTGGTCGTGGTTTAATGCTTGGTGTTGAAATTGTAGATGAGCGCCAGAAAGCAGACCATATGGGTTCACTTCCGGGTGACTCACAATTGGCAGCAGCGATTCAAACAGCTTGTTTTAACAACAAATTGTTGTTAGAAAAAGGTGGTCGTGGAGGCACAGTCATTCGCTTACTTTGCCCATTGATTATTACACATGATGAATGTGTAGAAGCTGTGGCTCGCTTTAAGAAAGCAATTGCTGAAGCTCTAGTTGCTACTCGAGGCGCATAATATGGTTGATTTTGCAGAACATCGTAAAGCGTTATTCTGCAATGATGCACAATCCATTGCTGACTATCAGTCAGTGATGGGCGAGGCGGTAAAAGCCGTTTCTGCATGGTTGCAAAACGATAAAATGTATACTGGTGGTAGCATAAAAGAGCTACGTAGTGCAATTGCATTTAACCCTTCAAAAGAAGGTATGGGTGTACAAAAATCACTTGATCGTATGGTGGAATTATTTTTAAACAAAAGTTTAAAAGTTCACCATCCGCATTCATTAGCGCATTTACATTGTCCAACAATGGTGACAAGCCAAATCGCAGAAGTACTCATCAATGCGACGAACCAATCGATGGATTCATGGGATCAAAGTCCTGCGGGTTCTTTGATGGAAGTTCAGTTGATTGATTGGTTACGTCAAAAAGTAGGCTATGGTGCAGGTCAGGCAGGTGTATTCACTTCGGGTGGTACACAGTCAAACCTCATGGGCGTACTTTTAGCACGTGATGCATGCATCGCAAAAAACTGGAAAGATGAAAACGGTAATCCGTGGTCTGTTCAGCGTGATGGCGTACCAGGTGACGCAATGCGTAACGTCAAAGTTATTTGTTCTGAAAATGCACATTTTTCAGTACAAAAGAATATGGCGATGATGGGTATGGGCTTCCAATCTGTCGTAACTGTTCCTGTGAACGAAAATGCTCAGATGGATGTTGATGCACTCGAAAAAACCATGGCTCATCTTCAAGCAGAAGGTAAGATTGTGGCATGTGTAGTGGCAACAGCAGGTACAACCGATGCAGGTGCTATTGACCCATTGAAGGAAATTCGTGAAATCACCAACAAATATGGCGCATGGATGCACATCGATGCGGCTTGGGGTGGTGCTTTAATCTTATCGAATGATTTCCGTGATATGTTAGATGGTATAGAACTTTCTGATTCGATTACGCTTGATTTCCATAAGCATTATTTCCAAACCATTTCGTGCGGTGCATTCTTGCTTAAAGATGAAGCGAACTATCGTTTCATGCATTATGAAGCTGAGTACTTGAACTCGGCTTATGATGAAGAGCATGGCGTACCGAACCTTGTGTCGAAATCACTACAAACAACACGCCGTTTCGATGCGTTGAAATTGTGGATGACGGTGGAAGCATTAGGTGAAGAGCTTTATGGTTCAATGATTGATCATGGCGTAACTTTAACGCGTGATGTTGCAGCCTATATTACTGCAACTGATGGCTTAGAAATGCTCGTTGATCCTCAGTTTGCATCGGTGTTATTCCGTGTGATACCTACAGGTTATCCTGTTGAATTATTAGATACACTCAATCAAAACGTAGCAGATGAATTGTTTGCTCGTGGCGAAGCAAACATTGGTGTGACTAAAGTTGGTCAAAATCAATCTTTGAAAATGACGACTTTAAGCCCAGTAGCAACTTTAGATAACGTGAAAAACTTGCTTGCACTTGTGCTTGCTGAGGCTGATCGTATTAAAGGCCCAATCGCTAATGGTACTTATGTGACAGCATTAGATTAATGTCTTTGTTGTTGTAGAACATAAAAAAGGAGCTCTATAGAGCTCCTTTTTTTATAGCGGATGAGATTAAGATCTATATGATTATGGTATTTTTACCAACTTTGGTTCTTTCCATGTGCCATCAATAACACTTTGCTCAGGCCGAGAAATACGTATGATGGATGCAAATGCCCCAATAGTTGTAGGAAGCTAGTGGGCTTTTTTATCCGAACTTGGTGCTTCATTTTGTAAGTATGGCGTGATGGAGCTATCTATATTTTTTGTCAGATTTAGAATCATAGATGAGTTAATTAAATCATGATTCAGTTCATTCGCATAAATAGACTTTGTGGTATAGCGTACATGCTCATTAATCAAAATGATTTTGTAGATGGTAGCTGACCTTTAAAGAAGTCAGTTGGTATTTATTTTTACTAGCTAAAAGTTGCCCTAGTATGATCCCAATTTGTTTGAACTTATTAATGAGTTTTTTATTTGGATGAATATTTTCATATTTTAATGTGAAATCCATAACATTAAAAAATTCAGGTGAAGTTTTATACTTTTCAGAGATTAAGAGTTTAATAAAATCAATCTTTGGTGCTGCTTTGGAAGTGGGTTGACCAAAAAATGCCGATAATGGTATGACCTTATAAGAAAGTTTATACACTAATTGTTACATCTGCTCGATGCTCAGTTTAACCTACGCTTTTTCATATATTTCAAATATAACATATTATATTTTTAATTTAATTAAAAAATAAGTTTTATATTATATTTCATTGAATTTATGCTATTGATTTAATTATATAAAAATTAAATGAGTTATTTTTTATCTGTATTTTAATTTAGTTTATCTACACTACTTGGTGCTAGATATATTGTGATTTAAAATATTAATATTTCATAGTGTGATGTGTATCAATGGATTTTATTTGGATTGTTTTTTAATCTTATTTGGTCTTAGAAATCCAATAGTCATCTTAAAAATTAATCCATCATCAAAGCGTCATAGAACTGTCACTTAATTGTCATATTTTAAAATCAAAATGTGGTCATGGAAAAGTACACAACAATTATTCGTGGCGTACTTCAATACCGCAATTGATAAAGAGAGAAAAGAATGCGCTTAAATCATATCGTACTTGCTTTGGCAGTTTCTGGGGTAACCGTTGCAGCAAATGCAGCTCGTGATACCATTCAAATTGCAGGTTCTTCGACTGTACTTCCTTATGCAAGTATTGTAGCGGAAGAATTTGGTAACACATTCCCACAGTTTAAAGCACCTGTAGTTGGCTCAGGTGGTAGTTCTGCGGGTTTGAAACAATTCTGTTCAGGCGTGGGTGATAATACAATTGATATCGCAAATGCATCACGTAAAATTAAAGATACTGAAATTGCAGCATGTAAAAAAGCAGGCGTGAATCAAATTTTAGAAATTAAAATTGGTTATGACGGTATTGTATTTGCATCGAACTCAACAAAAGCTGCCTATAAATTACGTCCACAGCATGTATTTGCAGCTTTAGCCGCTGAGTTACCATCCAATGGTAAACTTGTTCCAAACCCATATACGCGTTGGAACCAAATTGATAAATCATTACCAAATGAACCGATTACTTTAGTTGTTCCTGCATCGAATCACGGTACACGTGAAGTGTTCCAAGAAAAAATGGTTGAAGCAGGATGTGAATCTTACGATTACTTCAAAAAGCTAGATAAAGATGCACAGAAGAAAGCCTGCTCAAACTTCCGTAAAGACGGTAAAGTAATTGAAATTGCAGGGGACTACACAGAAACATTGGCACGTTTGAAAACATCTCCAAGTGCAGTTGGTGTCTTTGGTTTGGGTTTCTATGATCAAAACCGTGACAAGTTACGTGTGGCAACAGTGAATAATGTCGTTCCTTCTGAGCAAACCATTTTGAATGGTTCTTATCCTGTATCTCGTCCTTTATACTTTTATGTAAAAGGTGAACACTTGAAATCAATTAAGGGCTTATCTCAGTTCACTGAATACTTCTTAAATAAAAAGGTTTCAGGTAAAGGTTCAAAACTAGATAAAGCAGGTCTAATTTCAATGTCTGATGCAGAACGTGCAAAAGTACTTGCAGCGTTTAAAGCAGGTCAAGGCGTGAAGTAAGAAATAATAACGAAGCTGATGGTTGAATGATGAGCCATCAGCTTTTTTGCTAAGTAGCATTTTTCAACTTTGAGTATTTAGGACATGACGTATTTAAAGCATCAAGTCATTAAAACATTAAGTAGAAAAATAGTGGAGAATATATGAATCTGCTCCTCATTGGTGTTTTGCTGGCTTTGGTGGCAGTTGCATATCAAATTGGACTAAGAAAAAGTCTAAGCCTGTCGGGCAAAGGAAATAATTCGGCAATTTTACATTCACGACCAGGCTACTATGGTGCTTTGGTCGCATTGTGGTGTGGTATTCCAGCATTTCTAATTTTGTTGGTTTGGAACATTGTTGAACCGAGCATTTTACAACATTATATTTTACAAAATGTACCTGCGACTATTGCATCAGGACTCGATGAAGCGGGTGTTAATGTTTTGGTTGATCGTGTTCAGGCGATTGCTTCAGGTTTTGGTGTCACCGATACTCCTGCAGCTTATGAGCTTGCAGCGGCGCAACAACTTTCAAACATTCAGCAGATTGGTAATTATGCCAAATTTGCGGTGGTGATTTGTGTTGCCATTGGTGGGTTGTTATGGGCAAAGAAAAAAATATCCCAACAATATCGTGCCCGTAATCAGGTTGAAAAATCAATTAATGTCGCTCTAATTTTATGCTCAAGCGTGGCTATTTTGACCACTATTGGCATTGTGATGTCAATGTTTTCTGAAGCATTGCACTTCTTTAAATTTGTTAGTCCAATTGACTTTTTCTTTGGTACAGAGTGGAATCCTGGTTTTAGTACCTCGGGTAATGCTGAAGGTAGTTATGGTTTGCTTCCCCTGCTTTGGGGTACCTTGATGATCAGTGCGATTGCACTTTTGGTCGCAGTGCCATTGGGTTTGATGATTGCAATTTATTTGGCTGAATATGCATCTCCACGCTTTCGTGCATGGGCGAAGCCTGCCATTGAAGTCTTAGCGGGGATTCCAACCATTGTATATGGCGTGTTTGCCATGATGGTGCTTGGACCCGTATTTAAAGCATTGGGCGCAACGGTTGGACTTGAAATTAATGCCACGAGTGCATTAACTGCAGGTTTTGCCATGGGCATTATGATTATCCCGTTTGTTTCATCATTATCAGATGACATTATTACCCAAGTGCCACGTTCACTGCGTGATGGTTCATTGGGTTTAGGCGCAACCAAGTCTGAAACCATTCGTCGCGTTGTTTTGCCAGCGGCTTTACCCGGCATTACTGGAGCATTTTTACTTGCTGTTTCTCGTGCGGTCGGTGAAACCATGATCGTGGTACTTGCCGCAGGGAACAGCCCTTTACTACATGCCAATCCATTTGAAGCAGTTTCAACAGTTACAGTGACCATTGTGAAACAGTTAACTGGTGATACAGATTTTGCAAGTCCGCAAGCATTGGTCGCATTTGCACTCGGTTTAACCTTGTTTGTGATTACGCTATGTCTGAATATTATTGCACTGTACATCGTGCGCAAATACCGTGAGCAATACGAATGAGTACATCAAATACATCTTCCGTGGATCAGGTATTTGACCCACGTGTTGCGGCAGAGCAACGAGAAAAGCGTAAAGCCAAAATTGCATCATCTTTGGCAAAGCGTCATCGTACAGAAAAAATATTCCGCATTGTAGGGTTGAGTTCGGTCATTATTGGTTTGGCATTTGTCGCAATACTCTTTACTAGCATTATGTACAAGGGAATGCCTGCATTTTGGCAAGCAAGTATGACTGTTCCTGTATATTTTGATCCTGCTGTAATTGATGTTGGACCACGACCGACACAGAAAGTGGGTGAAAGTCCTGCACAGTTTGAAGAGCGCTTTGTCGATTGGCAAACCAAAATGGGTATGGTCGATTGGGATGCTTTGATTGTGAGTGGTATTATTGCCAAAGATCCTGCACTTGAAAAGCAACGAGATGAGCTGAGTGAAATTTATACGAGTTCAGAAGCCTATCGTGTCCGTGATATGGTGATGAAAGATCCTGCGATGATTGGGAAAAAAATTGATATCAATTTCCTTGCCGATGCCAATATTGATGTTTGGCTCGCTGGAAATATTGACCGTACTTTACCCGATGAGCAGCAACAATTAAGTCCTGAAATTCGTAAACTTTCAGATGATTTGGCTGCCAAAGGTATTATTGAGCGGACGTTTAACACTCAATTATTTACTAATCCTGATTCTCGCAGTTCTCCTGCAACCGCAGGTTTGGCAGGTGCATTCATGGGCTCGCTGTTTATGATGCTCATCGTGATTGCAATCGCAATTCCACTCGGTGTAGCAAGTGCGATTTATCTTGAAGAATTTGCACCAAAAAATTTCATCACTGACATTATTGAAGTCAATATTAATAATCTTGCTGCTGTACCTTCAATTGTGTTCGGTTTATTGGGTGCTGCCATCTTTATTGGTTGGATGCATTTACCTATTTCGGCACCTTTAGTCGGAGGTTTAGTTTTAAGTTTAATGACTTTACCGACGGTGATTATTACTACACGAGCATCATTAAAAGCTGTTCCACCATCCATTCGCCAAGCTGCGTTGGGTATTGGTGCATCACGTATTCAAACAATTTTCCATCATGTTTTACCTTTGGCAATGCCAGGAATTATGACTGGTGCAATTATTGGTATCGCACATGCATTGGGTGAAACGGCACCCTTGTTACTGATTGGTATGAGTGCCTTTGTTGCAAATATTCCTGTATCTCCAATGGATCAGGCAACGGCATTACCTGTTCAGGTGTATTTATGGCAGGGCAATGAACTACGTAACTTCTTTGAAGGGCGTACAGCGGCGGCAATTATTGTTTTACTTGCACTAATGGTGGGCTTAAACAGTCTTGCAGTTTGGTTACGTAAGAAATTTGAAGTTCGTTGGTAAATGAGAGCATATTATGAATAGCGTAGACACTAAAAACGCCCTTGAACAGGGTAATACGAATAGGCTTGAACAGGATAACAACGTGAATTCAGATCCATCGCAATTTACTTCGACTGAAACAAGACAAAAACAAGCAAGTGTATCTTTGGCTTCACAGTTTGATGCACCTGTACCACAGCCTGCAAAACAACCTACAGTCAAACTCAGCGCAAATGATGTACATGTTTATTATGATGAAGCTGAAGCGATTAAAGGGATTGATTTACAGATTTATGAACATGAAGTGATTGCATTTATTGGGCCTTCAGGTTGTGGAAAATCAACGTTCCTACGTACATTGAACCGTATGAATGATACGATTGACTCATGTCGTGTTACAGGTAAAGTGTTATTAGATAATCAGGACATTTATGATCCAAATTTAGATGTTGTTTTACTACGTGCACAAGTAGGGATGGTATTTCAAAAGCCTAATCCATTTCCAAAATCAATTTTTGACAATGTTGCCTATGGACCTAAATTACATGGTCTTGCGCGTGATAAATATGACATGGAAGAAATTGTTGAAAATAGTTTACGTAAAGCGGGCTTGTGGGATGAAGTGAAAGATCGTTTGAATCAACCTGGTACAGGTTTATCTGGTGGTCAACAACAACGCTTATGTATTGCACGTACCATTGCAGTCAGCCCAGATGTCATTTTGATGGATGAGCCTTGTTCGGCACTCGATCCAATTGCAACGGCAAAAGTGGAAGAACTGATTTCTGAATTGTCGAAACAATATACCATTGCGATTGTGACGCATTCGATGCAGCAAGCTGCACGTGTTTCAGACCGTACTGCATACTTCCATTTGGGTGATTTAATTGAAGTCAATGCGACTGAAAAAGTCTTTACTTCTCCTGATCATCAACTAACTGAAGCTTATATTACAGGTCGTTTTGGTTAATCTGATATAGTGGTTTTAAAAAATTACTAGATGATTTAAATTTAAAAATATTTAAAAATATTTAAAAACAGAGCTTTATGGCTCTGTTTTTTGTTAGGATAAGTTATCTGACATGGCGATAAACAAGAGTGATTGCAATAAGTGAAGAACAAAAAAGATTGAATATTGTGCGGGAAGCACAAAGCAACCTATACATTTCTATTTTTTCGACAAAATACGTTGCAGAGTATTTCGCTTTAGCAATGGTTTTTGTGAGTATTTGTCTAGCGATTTTCATTCCATATATAGGGTTATTCCCAACTTCACAAAGCAAAAGTATGAGTAATTATCATCGTTGGTTGTATGATCTCTTTGTGGTTGTTAGTTCTTGCATGGGACCAATACTATATTTTATTTTTAAGCACAAAATGCAGCATTATAAGGTTCGACAACATTGGTATACATATGTGAAAGCACATGCAATATTTAAAAAATATAAACATGATTTGGCTGTGAAACAAGGAAAGAAAAAGTATCTTGTGGGTTTGTGGTCGGAAAGAGTATTTTTAATTCTGATGATTGTAGGTTTGATTATGATCTACGCGTTTATTGTACCGAGTGGAAATTCTAGGCGGGGAGGTTTATTCATTCAAGCATGGTGGCCGATTAGCGCGGGGGTGATAGCTCTTTTATATTATGCTGTTTTTTGGCTATACTTTAGACTATTTGCTTCAGCAGAGATCAACAGACAATATCAAGCACTAGAGCGAAGTGACTTGCATTAACAGAATAAAAAACAAATGACTATTGAAAAAATTCTGCATTGACCTAATCTAAATTAAATATGTGTATTATTTTTAGAGATTATAAATTCTATGTTATTTCATTTACCCAAAGTTCCTGCGGAAATTCGCATCAGTCATTTAAATGAGCGTATTAATGAACAACGCAAAAAAATTGCACAAACAACTGCTTCTAAATTTGAATTATTACAATTAACACAACAGCTTTCGAAGGAAGCTCGAGCACGTAAAAAGAACAACCAAAAAATCTATGTTTTAGATTTTAAAGGTGATATACAAGCATCAGCTGTAGAAAATTTACGTGAAGAAATTACCCTGATTTTAGCCACGGCAAAAGCAGGTAAAGATCGTGTAGTTGTTCGCTTGGAAAGTCCGGGTGGAGCAGTGCATGGTTATGGATTGGCTGCTGCTCAATTGGTACGTCTACGTGATGCAGGTTTTCATTTGACCATTTGTGTCGATAAAGTTGCTGCAAGTGGTGGTTATATGATGGCATGTATTGCTACTGAGATTATCTCGGCGCCATTTGCTGTCGTTGGTTCTATTGGTGTAGTTGCACAAGTACCGAATTTTAATCGTTTATTGAAAGAGCATCATGTCGATTTTGAACTGTATACGGCAGGGCAATTTAAACGTACAGTGACTATGTTCGGTGAAAATACTGAAGAAGGTAAAGCTAAGTTCGAAGAAGAATTGCAACAAACGCATGTTTTATTTAAGCATTTTATCGAAAAATACCGTCCACAATTGAATGTTGAAAAAGTGGCAACAGGTGAGCATTGGTATGGGCAAGATGCAAAAGGCTTAAATCTTGTGGATCAATTGAAAACATCTGATGAATATTTGTTGGGTTTACTGGCACAACATGATGTGTATGTAATTCAAACACGCCGTAAACCAACTTTGGGTGAAAAGCTAGGTCTACAAGCAGTACAAATGGCAGATACATTAATTCCATCGATATTGAGTAAAGTCGTTGATAGCTTAGCGAAAGCCAATACTTCTTTAGTACAAATGCGTGATCCTAAGCTTTAAGTTAAATGAAACATTTTGATATAGTTATGATAAATTGAATACATTAAAAAAGGCAAATCATAAAGATTTGCCTTTTTTTATTTTGAATGAATAAAAAATAAAATGCTAAAAATTAGTTCTTAGCAGCTTCTTTTACATCTGCAGCACCTTGTTCAACTGCACCAGCAGCAGTTGCAGTTGCAGTTTTAGCGGCATCTACAGTCGCTGTAGCAGCATGATCTGCAGCATTTGCAACATGATCTGCGGCATTTACAGTTGCAGCAGCTGTGTTATCTACAGCAGTTGCAGTTGCATTCGCAGCATCGCTTGCGGCATTTTGAAGATCTTGACCCGCTTGAGTTGCAGCATTTTCTAAGTGCTGACCTGCTGTCGCACCTGTTTCAGGTGCCTTTTCTTTGTTACAACCTACTAGCGCAACAGTAGCAGCAAGACCTAAAGCAACAAGTAACTTATTCATTTATTTTACCTTTATTGAGCTATTATTGTGATCCATAACACGATGGACAATTTAATATAAACAAGTTATACGAAAAATAAAAATAAAAATTTGTTAATGATTGGTTTATCTTAATGATTGATTTTGTTCTTTAGTTTTAATTGATAAGGATACGAAAGTATTTGCGAGTGGATAATATATCTTAATTTGTAGATTAAAATTCACGCATTAAAAAAGCCTCCTATAAATTAAAATAGGAGGCTATATATGGGGTTATTTTCTTTAAAGAGAATGAAATAATTACATTCTAGTTAAACACTTACTGTCCATTACGCATCATATAATCAAAAGCAGATAACGCCGCTTTCGCACCTTCACCCGATGCAATAATGATTTGCTTGTATGGTACAGTGGTACAGTCACCTGCAGCAAAGAC